>JBIJBN010000250.1:0-3237 GCA_044345175.1 Luteolibacter sp. | reverse complement strand
ATCATGATCGATTCCTCGAAGTGGGAGATCCTGGAGGAGGGTCTCAAGCACCTGCAGGGCAAGGGCATCGTCAATTCGATCTCGCTGAAGGAGGGTGAGGACAGGTTCAGGGAGCAGGCGCGCCACATCATGAAATACGGTGCGGCGGTGGTGGTCATGGCCTTCGACGAGCAGGGTCAGGCCGCCGGCTACGAGGACAAGATCCGCATCTGCGAGAGGGCCTACCGGATTCTCGTCGACGAGGTCGGCTTCAACCCGGACGACATCATTTTCGATCCCAACATCCTGACGGTGGCCACCGGCATCGAGGAGCACAACAACTACGCGCTCGACTTCATCAACGCCACGCGCTGGATCAAGGAGAACCTGCCCGGAGCCAAGGTTTCCGGCGGCGTGTCGAACATCTCGTTCTCATTCCGCGGCAACAACGTGGTGCGCGAGGCGATGCACTCGGCATTCCTCTACCATGCCGGCAAGGCGGGCATGGACATGGGGATCGTCAATGCCGGGATGCTGGAAGTCTATGATGAGATTCCGCGCGAGCTGCTGGACCACGTCGAGGACGTCCTGCTCAACCGCCGGCCGGACGCCACCGAGCGGCTGTTGGAGCTGGCAGAGCGCTTCAAGGGCCAGGGCGGCCGCAAGATCGAGGAGGATCTCGCATGGCGCGCTGATCCGGTGGAGAAGCGCCTTGAACACGCGCTGCTCAAGGGCATCGACAAATTCATCGAGGAGGACACCGCGGAGGCGCTGGAAAAACACGGCCGGCCGCTCAAGGTCATCGAGGGCCCGCTGATGGACGGCATGGGCGTGGTGGGCGACCTGTTCGGCGCGGGCAAGATGTTCCTGCCGCAGGTGGTCAAGTCGGCCCGCGTGATGAAGAAGGCCGTGGCATGGCTCGAGCCATACATGGAGGCGGAAAAAGCCGCAAATCCCGGCCAGCGCTCGGCAGGAAAATTCCTCATCGCCACCGTGAAGGGCGATGTGCACGACATCGGCAAGAACATCGTCGGCGTGGTGCTCGCCTGCAATGGCTTCGAAGTCACCGACATGGGCGTGATGGTCCCTTGCGACAAGATCCTGGACAAAGCCCGCGAGATCGGCGCCGATATCATCGGTCTGTCCGGCCTGATCACGCCGTCGCTTGACGAAATGGTGCACGTGGCCACGGAAATGGAGCGCCTTGGATTCAAGGTGCCACTGCTCATCGGCGGCGCCACCACCTCGCCCGCGCACACCGCGATCAAGATCGCCCCGCATTACAGCGGGCCGGTGGTGCACGTGCTCGACGCCTCGCGCTCGGTGCCCGTCACCACCTCGCTCTTGTCCGACGGCCAGAAGGCATCATTCGTCGCCGAGAACCTCACGAAACAACAGACGCTGCGCGACAACTTCACCGGCGGCCCGAAAAAGGAAACGCTCACGCTCGCACAGGCGCGCGCCGCGGCCCCGCAATACGACTGGGGCGGCTACAGCGCGCCGACGCCCGCCTTCACCGGAGCGAAGTGCGTGACGGCGGACCTTCGCGAGCTGGCCCGATACATCGACTGGACGCCGTTTTTCCATGCTTGGGAACTGCGCGGCGTGTGGGACCGCGAAACCCAGACCCTCAAGACCCGCAATCCGGAGGGTGCGGCCGAGGCCGCGAAACTCCATCAGGAGGCGCTGGAGTGGATCGACCGGATCATCGCCGGAAACCACTTCGAGGCGCGCGGCATCTACGGGTTCTTCCCGGCCAATGCGGAAGGCGACGACATCATCGTCTGGGCCGATGCGACACGCGCTGCCGAGCGCTGCCGGCTGCACACGCTGCGCCAGCAGATCAAAAAGGACTCCGGCAAGCCCAACGTCGCCCTCAGCGACTGGGTGGTCCCGAGCGGCCATGGACGGACGGCGGGCGGCGCCGACCACATTGGCGGCTTTGTCGTGGGCATCCACGGCGCGGACGAATTCGCGGCGGAGCTGGAGCGCCATCACGACCCGTATGGATCGATCATGGTCAAGGCGATCGCCGACCGTTTTGCCGAGGCGTTTGCGGAATACCTGCATCACAAGGCGCGCGTCGATTGGGGTTACGAGACCGAGGCGGAGCTCACGGTGGACCAGCTGATCCACGAGAACTACCGCGGCATCCGTCCCGCGCCGGGTTATCCCGCGCAGCCGGACCACACCGAGAAGCCGGTGTTGTTTGATCTGTTAGGTGCGGCGGACGCCACCGGTGTGACGCTGACCGGCAGCTGTGCGATGCATCCGGCGGCGGCGGTTTGCGGTTTGTATCTCTCGCATCCGGAGAGCCATTATTTCGCCATATCCGAGCTGCAGCGCGACCAGATCGAGGACTACGCAAAGCGCAAGGGGATCACGGTGCCGGAATGCGAGAAGTGGCTTGGCCCGTGGCTTGGCTACACGCCGTGAGCGCGGCGCCTATTCCAGCCGGATCTCCGCGATGCGCAGTTCGAACGGTTCCGCACGGGCGTTGGCGATCATGAAGCGCACCTGCGCCAGCGTCCGGCATGGGAAATCCGGCAGCTTGAGGCGATCGCCCCGGCGGACGGGATACATCGTGCGCAGCGGAATGCGGATCTCCTGCCAGCTGCCATCGGTATCGAATCCGGCGACGTAATGGTGGCGCGCGTTTTTCTCCGCCTCGACGATGAAGCGGTAGCTCCTGCCATCCCCCTTGAGCCGGATCACTGCGTGTGTGAAGGCGGACACATCGATGGCATCGAAGTGGTTCTGGATGGATGAGAATCCGCCATCGTTCTCCAGCGAGACCTTGCCGGAGAAAACCGCATGGCCGGCCGGATCACGGGTGATGCCGCCGCGCGAGCGCCCACCCATGACCACGTCGTCCTCGACCTGCCAGCCGCGCATGGCGGCGGGATCGGAAAAATCGAAAAGCACCCTGGCGGTCCCGGCTGGCAGCTGGCCGGACAGAACAGCGATGGCGGCGGCGAGGAAAAGATGGCGCATCATGTCGGCTGGTGGTGGTGGTTCGGGCGGATGTCTGTTTGTCCCGGGTGTTCCTCAGCGGTGGTATTCCTGCAGGCATCTCACCGTGAGTTCCGTGCTTTTGAGCGACCGGATCGCCTTCACGCTGGCCTCGGCGGCGGAGAGGTTGGTGGCGTGGGAGATCTTCTGGGCGATGGCGGTGGAGCGGATCAGGATCTCGTCGGCGCGGGACTCGTGGGTGGAGGGCGTGTTGATGACAAAGTGGATTTCCCGGTTTTTCATCAT
>JBIJBN010000040.1:0-10830 GCA_044345175.1 Luteolibacter sp. | reverse complement strand
ACGCCGACCGGATCCACGGCCTATTCGCTCTCGGCCGGCGGGCCGTTGATTGCTCCGTGCGCGGAGGTTTTCCTGATCACGCCGATTTGTCCGCACAGCCTGAGCCAGCGTGCGCTGGTATTGGCGGACTCCGCGGTGGTCGAGCTCTCCTCCGCGGATCCGGATGGCGAGCCGATGCTTTTCACCGTGGACGGGCGTGACACCGTGCATTTCGCGCCGGGCGACCGGATTGAGGTGAGGAAGGCCGCGCGGTCATTCCATTTGCTGCGGCTGGAGGGGAGGAGTTTTTACGAGGCCCTGCGGCAAAAACTCGGCTGGCAGGGTGTGTGAGCTGCTGCTTCCCGTGGGTGCGGCGAGCGTCTGCCTGAGTGCGTCAATCAAGCGCCGCCGCAATGGACGCGCCGCCGCCGCAAGCCGCCGCTGTTCCGCCTCGTATTGCGCCCGGCCTTCCGCGTTCTCGATGCACACCGGCTCGCGCCCCCATGGCCGCAGGTCATAGGGGCTGGCGCGCATGTCGAGCTCGCGCAATTCGAGTGCGAGTTCGAAGCAGTCTAGCAGCAGCTCCGAGCCGGCCCATGGCATCGACTTGGCCGTCCATTTGTAGAGGTCCATGTTGGCATGGAGGCAGCCGGGCTGTTCCATTTGCGGGCGGCTTTCCAGATCCGGCCGGAGACGGTTGAACCGCCTGGCCTCGCCCGCGAAAAAACGGAACGCGTCATGATGCGAGCATCCGATCGGCCGGGTTTCGACCAATCGGTCGATTTCCCGCTGCGGCAGGCGCAGGCCCAGTGTTTTCTCATGGCGCACATGGTCGCCGCGGAAAACCATCGCCCATTCATGCATGCCATGACAGGCGAAGTGTGGCGTGCGGTCATGAGTCGCCTCAAGCAACTCCAGCGTCCATGCCATGCGCTGTCTGGATTTTTCCGGGAGTTTCCCGGGGTCCGCCATCAGCAGGCCGTCCTTGCAGGTATGCAAGCGCGGGGAAAACCACTCCGGCCGGGTGTGTGCCTCCATCTCCAGCGCCACGCCGGTCCCGGGATGCCAGTTCTCCAGCAGGGAGAACGGAAATGGATAATACTCAAACAGGAAATCCCTGATTGGGTGGGGCAATCCGCGGTCCCGCCGCATCCGGGCAGGCAGGGTGTGGCGGTGGGCCCTTTCACGGTGCGATCCGGCGCGTCGCTGCCACTCGGCGGTGGAAAGGAAGGTGGCAGGCGTTGGATTGATCATCGCAACCCCAGAAAACCCGATCCGCACGGCAAATGCAAAATTTCCCTTGCCAACGCATCCTGCCGCCCGTAACCGTGCCCACCCCGCGCCGCAGTGCGCATGGTTCCAATCGCGGGATGGAGCAGCCAGGTAGCTCGTCAGGCTCATAACCTGAAGGTCGTAGGTTCAAATCCTACTCCCGCAACCAATGAAAGCCGTTGAATTTCAAGGAATTCAGCGGCTTTCGCCTTTCCAGGACTTGAAGCAGTTCCACACCGGTGAAATGCACCGAAATGCGGGTGATAACGTGATCGATTGCACGGTGAATTACCCCACACTCAACACCTCGCTCAATCCCGCTACCACCCCGCGGGGGATGCCGGAGCGGTCCAGGCTCCGGGAATTGGCGATCAGGGCCAGTGTCCTCGGTTTCAAGCCACCGATTCTCTCGCTCTTGAATTTCTTCGGGTCGAAATCCACGGCGGCGATTTCCGGCAGCACGGCGGCGGCATGGCCGGCTTGGACGACGCGTGCCACATCCGTGAAGGAGGACACCCGTGCCAAGATCCGGGGCTGGATTTTTTCTTTGGCGAGCCATTCCTGCCAGCGGGTGGAAAACTGTCCGCCTGGCAGCAAATCCGCCACGGGCTGGTTGCGCAGGACATCCGGTGCCTCGGCGCGGGTTTTCCAAAGCGCGTTCGTGGCGAAGAGCGCATAGCCGACCGGCCCCAGCCGCCAGCGCTTGCTCTCCTTGGGCACGGCGTCTTCACGCACGATGCCGAAATCGAGACGTCCGTCGGCCACCGCACGCACCACGTCGAGGGTCCGCAGTTGCTCCAGCTCGATCATCGCGTTTCCGAGCGCGTTGCGAATCTCGCCCAAGCGCGGCACGAGCAGCCAGTCGATGACGCTGCCTTGCGAGCCGAAGCGAACACATACACTGCGACCGGCCATCGCTTCGCGGAAATCGTCGAGTTCGCGGAATTGGCGGCGGATCACGAGCGCCAGCTGATGTCCCTCCCCGGTAATCTCGATCCGACGGCCCACGCGGCGGCTCAGGGCCACCCCGAAGAAACCCTCCAGCTCTTTGATCTGCCGCGAGAACTGCGACTGCTTGGTGGTGTCGCCTTGGGCGGCCTTGGTCAGGTTCCCGGCCTCAACCACCCGCAGAAAGGAACGCAGGCGGTCCAGAGAAAGACCGGAAACATCAAACAGGCGGTCAAAATCATTCATGACTACAAAATTAAATAACTTAAGATAATACCTCTTACAAGAACCAATTTTTTTGTCATCTTCCGGCTGTATGAAGAACGAACTCCACTACGACATCATCGCCGACATCCACGGCCGCTTCGACAAGCTCACCGCCCTGATGGCGCGCCTCGGCTACGAAAAGACCGGCGATGGTTTCACTCCGCCCGCCGGCCACAAGGCGCTGTTTCTCGGCGACCTGATCGACACCAAGCCCGGCCACCCGTTCCCCGGCGGCGTCAAGGCCACGCTGCACGCCGTGAAAGCCATGTGCGACCGCGGCGACGCGCTCTGCCTGATGGGGAACCACGAACTGAACGCGATCTACTACCACAGCAAGGGACCGGACGGCTGCTGGTTGCGCCCTCATGGCGACAAGAACATCAGAATGCACGAGGGAACGCTTGCCGACTTCTCGGACTATCTGGACCCTGCGGGTGAATGGCTGTCCGTATGGCTGCCTTGGATGAAGCGCCTGCCGTTCTTTCTGGAGTTCGGCGGCTTCCGTGCGGTTCACGCCACATGGCACCCGGAAATGATCGAGCGGATTGCCGGCCGCGACCTGCAATGCCCTGAGTTTTTCCTCGCCGCTTCCAACAAGCGCACGGCGGAAGGCGAGGCGCTGGAAATTCTGCTCAAAGGCGTCGAGGTCGAGTTACCAGAGGGTTCGTGGTTTGAAGACCACACAGGTGCGCGCCGCGGAAACATCCGCGCCCGCTGGTGGGAATTGCCCAATGGCGGGATCGGCTACGACGGACTCGTGTTTCCCGCCAATCCGGCGATTCCTGCGGACCCGGTAAGAGAGAAATCCTTCGCACAGATTCCAGGATACGCCTTGGACGCGCCGCCCGTCTTCTTCGGCCACTACCTTAAGCCGGCGGATTCTCCAATCCATCCCGAGCGCTACAACGTCGCCTGCCTCGATCACGCCGCAGCCAAGGACGGCCCGCTCGTCGCCTATCGCTGGAAGGGCGAAGCTCGCATCAAACCCGAACACTACGTCACAACCCATGAAAACTGACCCACAAACCAACCATCCAAGTCTGATACTTGGCCACAAGTTCATCAGCAGCTATCTTGAAAAAAGCATGCAATGCGCCATGCAGTTGCTTGAGAACGGTTCTTACATCCTCAAGGAGCTGCCTTCCCTGCGGATGCCGGATGCCCTACGAGAGCAGATTGAAACGCTCTGCGGTGAACTCATCAGCATGAAGCATGATTTGGTTCATGAAGTCTATGAGGTCGAGGAACTCATCGCATTCATCAAGGCAAACTCGGTGATCGTCAGTCACCTCAAAATGATGGACGGGTGGCTCGATGAAATCACGGTGTCCTACAAAGAATGCGTCGATTGCGTTCGTGCCGCTGTCACCAATGGTGAAGCCGATCCCCTGCTCAAACTCCTCCTTGAGGAATCCGGATGCAATATCTTGCTTTCCATGCCTGGGCCTCCTGAGACTGAGGACTGGGTTGAGGAGCAATTGGTAGTGCATAAGCGCTCCCCAAAACAGGAGGACGGGCTAGAAGCAAGCGAACCATCAAAAGCATCAGCACTCAGTCCAGAGGAAAAAGATGAATTGCTGGCGGCCTGCCGGCAGGTCGAAGCAGAGCGCAGGATCGAGAAGGAAACCGAAGAATATGAACCCGAATCCTACGATGAGGACGACGACGAAACAGACGAAGACGAGGATTCCTACGATCCAAACTGCTACGCTTTCTGCTCTGAGGATTCCTATCCCATCGGCAAACTGGTCTCCGCCATTCGTTGCCTGACCGATCGTTCCGATCTTCCAGCCGAAACCGCGGAAAAACTCAAAGTCTTCCTTTTCGTCATGGAGCGCCTGCCGCTGGTGACACCGGGAATCCGTATGAGCTTGGGCCTGCGCCTCGATCAAGGCGGCGAATCCGACTGGATCGAGATCCGCATGGAAGATGGCGAGTTCACTCTTGGCCGCGGCGCCTGGGTCGATGGCGATGCCGACACGGAAACCGTCTTCGAGGTCACACCGGACTACCGGGAGGGTGATGCCTTCGCCGCAACTCACTTTGCCGAGTCATTCGCCGAATGCGCCCATGATGTCTGCCGGAAGGTCGTCATTGAGGACTTCTCCGACGAACCCTTCACCGCCTGGGATATGCCGCAGGAAAAAGAACGCTGGAACGACCTCCCGTGTTCGTTTGAATGACACGCCATGAAATTGAAAATCGTCACCTACAATGTGCTGGCAGATGCCTATCTGCTTCCTGATCGCTATCCGGATTCCCCTCCAGTATGCATGGAGCCATCCCGGCGCACACAATCACTGGTTGCCAAGGTACTTTCCTTGAATGCCGATCTCATCTGCCTTCAAGAGGTGGAACCAGCCCTATTCGACGCGCTGCGCATAGCTCTTGAGCCTCTCGGCTACAGCGGCTGGCTGGAGCTTCGCAAGGTAGATGGCGCGGAAGGGTGTGCGATCTTTCATCGAGGCCGGCGACTCAGGTTGGACTTGGCGTTGCGCTTCGATTTCCCTGAATTGCCCGGCACCCGGCCCTGCCAGCGGCTGGCTCAAATCGCCATCTTCGATGCAGGAGAAAAATCACTCGCCGTTGCAAACACCCATCTCCAGTGGGATTCGCCCACAACGACGCAATCCGCATGCAGGAGCCTGCACCAAGTGGACTCACTCCTTGCAGAGTTGCGGAAAACCGCACCAGACGCGCCCACGATCATCTGTGGGGATTTCAATGTCGAAGCCCAAGGCCGGACGGTGAACACGCTTTTGGAACGAGGCTTTCGGTTTACCCACAAAGGCGATGCGATGGCGCCGACGTGCCGCGCAAACGGCCAATGCCGGATGATCGATTTCATTTTCCACAGTTCCGGAATCAATGTGTCACCAGCGCCTATCGAGCCGATTGATCCATGCATTCCAATGCCCGGCAATGAGCACACGTCGGATCATGTTCCGGTGTCGGCCACGCTGCAAATTCCGAACCGCTACACAGCCGACGACAAAGCACCACAGCCATGATGGAAAATCCTCCGAACTCGAATTGCCAGGCCCCCACGCTCGAACTCCTCGTCGGCAACATCGCCAGCGGCAAGAGCACTTGGACCGCTGCCAGGGCAGAACAAGGATGGCTGACCATCGAGAACGACTCCTTGCTGCGATCCCTGCACGGTGGGCGCTACGTATGCGAAGAGCAGGTTCCGGGGATGCTCGATGCGCTGGCAAGGGAAATCATCACTGCCGCCGCCGCGGCCTTCCTGTCGTCGGAAAAACGGCACGGCACGGCGGCTCGCGGCGTCGTGGATGTTCGTCAGGATGGTCGCGTCCGGGAACTGGTCGGACGCGCGGGGTCGCGAGGCCCTGCCGGGGTTTCGGGTCCGCCTGCGGCGGAGGGGACGGTTCTGCCGGAGGTCAGCGTGCCGGCGTGGGATCGGGGCTGGTGGCGATGGCTTTTTTCCGCGCCAACAGCCGTTCGGTGAGCTTTGCCTTGGTGGCGGAGTGATCGGGATCCTCCGCAAGATTGGTCAATTCGTATGGGTCGGCCCGCAGGTCGTAGAGTTCTTCGAAGACTTCACCGGTGTTGGCGATGGCATCCGCCTGGGTTTGATAGGTGCGGATGAGTTTGAAGTCATCTGTGCGCAGCGCGTCATGGGGCATGGCATCGAGCGATGGTTCGGCGATCACCGCCTCGTAGTAGAAGTCGTCGCGCCATGCGGCGGATGGATCATCGATCAATTCGCGCAGGTTGCGGCCCTGGATATGGGCGGGCGGAGCGAGGCCGGCAAGATCATGGAACAAGGGTGCCAGATCGATGTTGAGGACCATCTTGTCCTCGACACGCGGTGTGCCTGCGGGTGGTTTGACGATGAGGGGCACGCGGCATGACTCCTCGTAAGCAAGCACTTTGGAGGTGAACTTGTGATGTCCGGTCTGCCAGCCGTTGTCGCCCATGAAGACGATCCAGGTGTTGGCGGCAATCGAATCCGAGTTGTCACCATCGCCGTTCGGGTCATCGAGACGCGCGAGGACGCGTCCGATTTCCGCGTCGAGCGCGGTGAGGGACGCATGGTATTCGAGCAGGTGCTGTTGGACATTGTCTTCGCCGGCGGTCGGGTTGCGGCGTCCAGCGGCCGGATTGATGTAGCCGCCGGGGCCTCCATATTTTCCCGATGCGGTCCTGCTGACGAAGCGTGATTTGGCCAGGTAGTCCGGCTTGCCCTGCCACAGGTCCTTCCAGTTTTCCGGAACCTGCATTTTGGCGATGTCGTGGAGCGCCCGGTAGCCGCCAGGGCTTCCCCATGGCTTGTGTTCGATCTTGTTGGCGGGATCGGTCTTGACGTCCGGATACTGGTGGCGGTCGTCCACATGAGGCACTTGGTGGCACCACCAGAGAAAAAAGGGTTCCTTTTCCGGGCGGGCGCTGTGGTCGGCGATCCAGTCGATCACCACATCGGCCATGAAGGTTTCATAGAAGCGGCCCTTGAGTGAAGGCTTCACGCCGGGGATGTTGGAAACCACCTTGCGTTGGAACCACGAGCCGTTTCCATCGATGGTTGCCCATTGGTGGAACCCGGCTTTGGCGGGTGAGGTGCCGAGATGCCACTTTCCGGCCTGGACGCAGCGGTATCCGGCACGGGCAATGTCGTGCACGAAAGTGGCTTCCGGCGCACGCAGGGGATTGGTGAGGGTTGCCACGCCATTGCGCGTGCCATACATGCCGCTGAGCACCGCCGCACGGCTGGGCGAACAAATCGAGGTGGTGACAAATGCCTTGTCGAAGCGCACCCCGGAATCGGCCAGCGCATCGAGGTAGGGTGTGCGGGCCGCCAGATTGATCTTTCCGAGCATGTCGTGGCGGTGGTCGTCGGAGAACATGAAGAGGATGTTCGGCCGGTCCTGCCCCGAAGCCTGGCTCACGATCGGGAGCGTGAGGAATGCGAGTGCCGTGAGGGCTGCCAAGCCGTGCCATCGGAATTGCGAATCGGGATTGCTTGCTGACATGCCTCCACAAATCCATTGGAAAGCGTAATGGTAAAGCGAAATTGGCCATGACCGGGCGCCTTGCGTCCGCTGGCTGTGGATGCGGACCGCTGAGGGGTGCCCGCCATGGCGCGCGCCTGCCGCGATGAACCGGAGCGCCGGGCCATTGGAACGGCAGGCATCGCCCCCGGTCAGTAATGACGATGGTTTTGCCGGTTGCCGGAAGCGGGATCCGGTGTCATTATCCGCGCATGCACCTCCGCCTGCTTCCACTGGCTGCATTGTTCACGACCCTTGCCCTTCCGCTTGCCAACGCCCAAGAGGGCGCCGAAGAGCCCGCGGAGGAACGCATCAACGGCATCCCCGCGGACCTGCTGGACGATCCCCACGTGCGCGAGGAGCTGGCGATCAATGAATTCACCGCACCGTCGATCTCGAAGTTGTTCGATACGCTGCAGTTCCTGATGCCGCTGCCGCTGATTGAAACCGAACTGGAGCTGCCCGAGCGCATGCCGATGGACCGTGCGGATCTGGCCATCGAGCTGGGTTTCCTGATCGCGGACGGCTTTTTGATGGTGCAGGCCGAGCAGTTGGACAAAGTGCCCGACCTTG
This sequence comes from Luteolibacter sp., assembly GCA_044345175.1. Classification (GTDB taxonomy): domain Bacteria; phylum Verrucomicrobiota; class Verrucomicrobiia; order Verrucomicrobiales; family Akkermansiaceae; genus Luteolibacter. Next base: position 2,782 of record JBIJBN010000040.1, on the reverse strand, counting down.
CCACCAGGCTCACGCGCTACGGCAAGGCGCTGGGTGCCGGTGACAGGGTGAACCGCCATGCCGCCAGCCTGCTTGACAGCGCGAAGAACAAGAATGTGGAGCAATTGAAAAAGGAACTTTCCTCGACGCAGCGGGATGTCGAGACGGAGCTGGTGATCCTGCGTGACGCCGATCTCGCGCATCTGATTTCCTTGGGCGGGTGGATCCGCGCGCTGCAGGTCTCCACGGTAGCGGTTGACAAGCAATTCTCGCCGGAGCGCGCGCGCAAGGTGATGCGTGAGGATATCGCGGATTATTACACCGAGTCGGTGGCCGGGCTGGAGCCGCGGATTTCCGAAAGGCCGAACTACCTCGCGATGCGCGACCTGCTTGCCGGCCTGCGTGCCGAAATGGTGCTGCGCGACGGTGAAGAGCCGACACCGGAGGTGATGAGTGAAATCCGCGAGCAGGCGGCGAATCTCGTGAAGCTCGCCTTGCAACGCAAACAATGAGGCTGCAGCACCGCCCCCGCAGTGCCGCAACCGGAAAACCGTCTCCCCGGAATGCGGGGATCCGAACCGCCGTGAACGAAATCCACCGAATTGATTGCGGGTCCCCCGCATTGTTTGAATTCAGCGGGCCGGATGCGGTCCGCTTCCTCAACGGGCAGATCACTCAGGATGTGCGGCTTGTCATGCGGGACGCCGTTTCATTGCCGTCCTGCGTCACGGATGCGAAAGGCCGCCTCCAGTTCCGCATCCGGATCACCAGGGCGGGCGGGGATGGCCTGTGGGTCGAAGGGCCTGCCGGATCCGCGGATGCATTGGAAGCCCGGCTCACCCGCTATCTGATTGCGGACGATGTCACGGTCTCATCCATCGGCGGTGCCTGGTCGCTGGTGCATTTCACCGGCGCGGTGTCGGCACCCGCGGATGGCGTGATCGCCCGCAGCAGCGCGAGATTCGGCGTGGCGGGGACTGACTGGTGGATTCCGGCCGGGCTGGAGCCGTGCCTGCCGGAGGCCGCGCGACCGCTCGCGGGAGATGCGTTGGAAGCCTTCCGCATCGCCCATGGTGTCGCGGCCTGGGGGCGGGAACTCACTGCCGGCCTGCTGCCTCCCGAGGCGGGACTCGACACCACCGACATCTCCTATCAGAAAGGCTGTTATATCGGCCAGGAGGTCATTTCCCGGATCAAGTCCGCCGGCAGGCTCAACAAACGGCTGGTGCGCCTGCGCGTGCCGGATGCCGCCGCGCAGGCGGGTGCGCTCCTCACCGATGCGGAGGGCAGGGAGGCCGGGCATCTCACCAGCGTCTCACCGCTGGTGGCTTCGGGTATGCGGGCGGCGCTGGGATACCTGAAGCGCGGCACGCAACGCGTGTTCCTCACAGCGCCCGATGGACCGCCTCACGAGGTGCTCGTCGATTGAAAACCGCCGCTGCGGAATCGCCGTGTTTCATCACGCGTGACTTGACAGCAGCGGGGTGCTGGGGCGGGATGTCCCCCGCATGGCAAAGCTCTCCCTCCGCGATCTCGATCTTCACGGCAAGCGTGTCCTCATCCGCGTGGATTTCAACGTCCCACAGGACAAGACCACCGGCGCGATCACCAACAACCAGCGCATCGTCGCCGCGCTTCCGACGATCCAGCACGCGCTCGATCATGGCGCGTCCGTCGTGCTGATGTCACATCTCGGCCGGCCGAACGGGACGGTCGTCCCGAAATTCTCGCTCAAGCCCGTGGCCGAAGAACTTGCCCGGCTCGTCGGCCGGCCGGTCACTTTCCTGCCGGATTGTGCCGGCCCGGAGGTCGAGGCCGCCTGCGCACCCGAAAAAATCCGTCCGGGAGATCTCGTCCTGCTGGAGAACCTGCGCTTCCACATCGAGGAGGAAGGCAAGGCCAAGCAGGAGGACGGAACGTCCATCAAGGCGGACCCCGCGAAGGTGGCCGCCTTCCGCGCCAGCCTCACCCGGCTGGGCGATGTTTACGTCAACGACGCCTTCGGCACCGCCCACCGCGGCCACAGCTCGATGGTCGGGGTGGATCTGCCGCAGAAGGCCGCGGGATTCCTGATGGAGGCGGAAATCAAGGCATTCAACGCGGTGCTCGACAACCCGAAGCGGCCGTTGCTCGCGATCCTCGGCGGGGCTAAGATCGCCGACAAGATCCCGCTCATCACCAACCTGCTGGACAAGGCGGATGACATCATCATTGGCGGCGGCATGTCGTTCACCTTCCGCAAGGTGCTCGACGGCATGGAGATCGGCGACAGCCTGTTCGATGCCGAGGGGGCGAAAATCGTGCCCGAACTCGCCGCCAAGGCCGCCACCAAGGGTGTGAGGATCCACCTGCCGGTCGATTTCGTCTGCGCCGACAAATTCGCCCCCGATGCCGCGGTATCCTCCGCCACCACCGATGGCATTCCGGCTGGCATCATGGGTCTGGATGCGGGCCCGCGGACCCGCGAACTCTTCGCCGGGATCATCGCCGGTGCCGGGACGGTCATTTGGAACGGCCCTCCGGGTGTGTTCGAGTTCGATGCGTTCGCCTCAGGCACCAAGTCGATGGCGGAGGCGGTTGCAGCCGCCACTCAAGCCGGCGCGATCACCGTGGTCGGAGGAGGGGATACCGCCACCGCCGCGAAAAAATTCGGTGTGGCCTCCAAAGTCACCCATTGCTCCACCGGTGGTGGCGCCAGCCTTGAGTTTCTCGAAGGCAAGACGCTCCCCGGAGTGGCCGCGCTCAATGACATCTGATCCGATTCCGCACTGATTTTCCCAACCCCCACCCGACATGAACCGCA
>JBIJBN010000039.1:0-10849 GCA_044345175.1 Luteolibacter sp. | reverse complement strand
CACCGAGGCCGGGCAGGCCGCACCGGCGCGCCGGCGAGATCGAGGTCCACACACTGTCTCATGGTCTGCAAGTCGCGCTGCTGCAGGATCACCGTGTCCCACTGGTGCACCTGCAGGCCGCGGTGCGGGCGGGGCTTCCGTCCGAGACACCCGCAACCAACGGTCTCAACCAACTGCTTGCGGCCACCCTGCCCAAGGGAACCACCACACGCAGCGCGCGCGAGATCGCCCACACCCTCGAATCCCTGGGGGCGAATCTCGGAGCCTCCACCGGCAACAACGCGATGCTGGTGCAGGCGGCGGGCCTCGCTCCGGACATCGGGACCATTGCCGGCGTGTTCTGCGGCACCCTGCTCGCTCCACGCCTCGCGGAAGACTCCGTCTCCATGGAAAAAGCCAGCCAGGCCGCCGCCCTTGAGGAGGCGATGCAGGATCCCCTGCACCTGGGCTTCCGCACCCTGCGCCACGCGGTGTTCGCAGGCGCTGGCTACGGACTCGACGCGCTCGGCTCGCCCGAAAGCCTGCGCGGGTTGGACCATGCGGCGCTCGCCGCCCACCACGCGCGCCATTTCAACGCCGCCAACATGACACTCGCCGTTGCCGGTGATTTCGAATCCGCGCAACTGCTCGACCTGCTCGGGCAGGGTCTGTCAGGACTTGAGGCCGGACCGCGCTGGCATCCGCCCGCCACCCGACACGGCGGTGGCGAACACCTGGTGCGCCTGCCGAAAAAACAGGCCGTGCTCACCATCGGATTCCCGGGTGCGACGATCGACAGCCCGGATCGCCACACCCTGGCCATGATCCGGGAATATGCCGCGGACATGGCCGGTCCGTTGTTCACCCGCATCCGCGAGGACCTCGGACTCGCCTATCAGGTCGGCGCCACCCAGTTTCTCGGCCATGATGCCGGACTCTTCACCTTCTACCTCGCCACCGCACCGGAACAGGCGGAACTCGCCAGGCTTGAACTCATGGCGGTGATCCGCGCGATCGCCACCGAAGGCATCCCGGACGATGCCTTCGACCGCGTGCGGGCCACCGTGCTCGGCGGTCTCGCCCTGCAACGCCAGTCGCCCGCCGCCACCGCGCGCCATGCCGCGCTCAACCTGCTCCACGGCCAAGCTGCCGATGAATACCTCAAGCTGCCCGCCATCTATCAGGCACTCACGCCCGGTGAAGTCCGCGATGCCGCCAAGCGCTTCCTCTCCGCCGCACCGGCAGTCGCCACCGTGATGCCATGACCCATCCCGCAACATCCGCATGCCACGCCCCCATACCCGCACTGCCGTTATCCGGGTGCGCGTGAATGTGATGTGAAGGGGCGCGCGCTGTTGGCGCCTGCCCGCGGGATTCGGGCAGGCGGCCGGGCGAAGGGATCAGATCATCGAGGCGATGACCAGTGCGACCACGCTCATGAGCTTGAGCAGGATGTTGAGCGAGGGGCCGGAGGTGTCCTTGAACGGATCACCGACCGTGTCGCCGACGACGGCGGCCTTGTGGGCTTCGCTGCCCTTGCGGAGCATCGTGCCATTCACCTCGTAGCCCTCCTCGATCATTTTTTTGGCATTGTCCCATGCGCCACCGGAGTTTGCCTGGAACAGGGCCAGCAGCACGCCGGTGACCGTGACACCCGCGAGCAGTCCGCCGAGCATCTGCGCGCCACCCGCGGGGCCGAGCAGGTTGCCACCGAATCCGACGATCACCGGCGCGGCGACAGCAAGCAGTCCGGGTTTCACCATTTGCCGGATGGCTGCCTTGGTGGAAATCGCGACACAGGTGTCGTATTCCGCCATGCCGTGGGCGTCGTCATACAGTTTGCGGTCCCCGGCGGGCCAATTTTCGATTTCGTTGCCTTGGTTGCGGTTCATCGCGTCGAGTCCGGCGCGCAGACCGGGGATTTCACGGAACTGGCGGCGGACCTCCTCGATCATCGACATCGCCGCGCGGCCGACCGCCTCCATTGAGAATGCGGAGAAGAGGAACGGCAGCATGCCGCCGATGAAGAGCGCGGCCACAACCTTCGGCTCGGTCAGCTCGATCGCAAGTTTTGCGCCGTGCGTGGCCTCCCAGGTGGTCTTGAAAGCGGAGAACAGGGCAAGGGCGGTCAGGGCGGCGGAACCGATCGCGAAGCCCTTGCCGATGGCGGCGGTGGTGTTGCCCACGGCATCGAGCTTGTCGGTGCGCTGGCGCACTTCCTTCGGCAGTCCGCTCATTTCGGCGATGCCTCCGGCATTGTCCGAGATCGGGCCGTAGGCGTCCACGGCAAGCTGCACGCCGGTGTTGGCAAGCATGCCGACCGCGGCGATGGCGATGCCGTAGAGACCGGCGAAATGGTGGGAGACAAGAATCGCGGCAGCCAGCACGAGGATCGGCAGGGCGGTGGAGAGCATGCCCACGCCGAGACCGGCGATGATGTTGGTGGCCGAGCCGGTGACCGAGCGCTGCACGATCGAGATCACCGGTTTGGTGCCCGTGCCGGTGTAATGCTCGGTGATGTAGCCGATGGCAATTCCCGCGGCGAGACCCGCGGTGATGGCGATGAACACGCCCTGCGACGAGTATTCCCTGCCGTCGTAGGTCCAGCTTTCCGGCAGCATCGCGCCCACGACAAACCAGGTGCCCACCAGCATGATGATTCCCGCCACGATTTCGCCGGTGTTGAGGGCGCGGTGCGGGCTGCCGCCCTCCTTCACCCTCACGAGGAAGGTGCCGATGATCGATGCCACGATGCCGAGGCCGGCAAGCACCAGCGGCAGCATCACCGCGCCGAGTCCCTGCATCGCCTCGAAGCCGGACACCTTAAGAAACGCGGCGCCGATCACCATCGTGGCGATGATCGATCCGACGTAGCTTTCAAACAAATCCGCGCCCATGCCCGCCACGTCGCCGACGTTGTCGCCCACGTTGTCCGCGATGGTGGCCGGGTTGAGCGGGTGGTCCTCGGGGATGCCCGCCTCGACCTTGCCGACGAGGTCCGCGCCGACATCCGCGGCCTTGGTGTAGATGCCGCCGCCGACGCGGGCGAAGAGTGCGATGGATGAGGCGCCGAAGGAAAAGCCGGTGATGATGTTCATGGCTTCACGGGCGGATTCCGCGTCACGGATCGAGGGGCCGAAGATGGCGAAAAGCACGCCCAGTCCGAGCAGGCCGAGACCAACCACGCCGAGGCCCATCACCGAGCCGCCGGCAAAGGCGATCGCCAGGCCGCCGCCCAGGCTTTTGCGCGCCGCATGGGTGGTGCGCACGTTCGCCTTGGTGGCCGCGCGCATGCCGATGAATCCGGCAAGTGCCGAACAAAAGGCACCGGCGACAAACGATACTGCCACCAGCGGGTGGCTGTTTTCCGTGGCGAATCCTCCGGCCAGGAGCAGCAGTGCCACGCTGCCGACAAAAACCGCGAGCACCTTGTATTCCGCCCACAGGAAGGCCATCGCGCCCACCGAGATGGCATTGGCGATGCGCTGCATCTTGTCGGTCCCCGGGTCTTGGCGCGCGACCCATGCGGAGCGCCAGAATGTGTATGCCAGGGCTAACAGGCCGAATGCGGGAATGGTCAGGATCAGGGTTTTCATGGTTTTGGTTTTTTACAAACAGTGTCAGCCGTCTATCACGGAGCCTCGCGGCGTGGCAAGAACTCTCTCAACGGGTTCCGGACACGGGTGCGGCCGGCTGGCCGCCGAGAGCCGCGAGGATGCCCGCACAACCATCCTCAAGCAGGGTGACGACGTGCTCGAAGCCTTCACTCCCGCCGTAATACGGATCCGGCACCCGCGGGACATCGTGCCGCCGGCAGAAACCGACGAATGGCCGGACCTTGGCATGATGGATGCCCTCCGGATCAAGGCCGAGGACATCCGCCCGATTCGACTCGTCCATGGTGAGGATCAGCTCGGAATCGCGCAGATCCGCGTGCCGGATCTGGCGCGCGCGGCCGTCCGGCCGGTATCCGCGGCGCCGCAGGGTTTCGGCCATGCGCGGGTCGGGCGGCGCGCCCTGGTGGTGGCCGATGGTGCCCGCGGAATCCGCCAGCAAGAGGTGCTCCATGCCGGCCGCGGCGCATTGGTGGCGGAAAATGATTTCGGCGGCCGGCGAGCGGCAGATGTTGCCGAGGCAGACAAAAAGGATGCGGCGGGGCTTCTCCGGATCGTGCATCCCGGGACCTATCGTTTGGAATGCATGGCATGGCAACCCCCGAATCGCCGTGCCGCTGGCTAACGGAATTGAACTTCGGCGGAAACGATGCGATTTTGCATTGCCATGAATGATCATCCCCCTGTTGTCGCCGGTGTTGATTTCTCCCCGTCATCCGCGCAAGTGCTGCGCCATGCCGCGATCCTTGCCACTGCGGCGGCGTGCCCGCTGGTGGCGGCGCATGTGGTCAGCTCCAGCAGGATCAGCGAGTGGGAGGATGGCTCGGGGTTGGTGGCCGCCACGGCGGCCAGGACCGGGGAAATGACCCGGCGCCTAGAGGAACTTGCCGCCGGTTGTTGCCAGCCGGACAGCGGGCTGGAATTCGAGGTGCGCGTCGGGCGTCCGCACAAGGTGCTGGCGGAGATCGTGCGCGAGCGGCATGCGGGCGTGCTGGTGCTGGGCGCGCATGACGTTTCAAGACGGCGGCTGGGGCCGGTTGCGGCCCACTGCGCGCGGATGGTTCCGGCGGATGTGCTGTTGTTGCGCGACTGGCAGGGACGTTTTTTTCGCAGGATAGCCGCATGTGTGGACTTCACCCAATCATCCGCGGCGGTTCTCGAGCGGGCGCTGGCGGTGGCGGCGGCGCACGGCGCCTCGCTGGAGGCCGTCCACGTCATTTTCCCACCCGCGCGCGATCCATGGGGCCGCGCGCTTGAGCAGCGCATGGATGCGGATGTTTCCCATGAGACCCGGACCCGCGAACGCGCGCGGCGGCGCTTCGACGAATTTCTCAAGCCGTTCGCGCCGCGTCTCGGGGCGATCGATTTCACATCCACGGTCATCGAGGGCGAGTGCCCCGCGGCGGTGATCACCGCGCATGTGGATGCGCAAGAAACCGATCTCACCGTGGTGGGCTCGCGCAATGGTTCTTGGATGGTGGATTTCGTATTGGGCAGCAATGCCGAGCGCCTGTTGCATGATTCCGCCTCCTCGGTGATGGTGACCCGGGCCTGAGCCTCACGCGGCGCTTGCGGAATCCACGGTGATTTCCTAATCCTGCCGCGCCAACCACCGGCGAGAACGCATGGCCCTGCACATCGGCATCCTCACAAGCGGCGGCGACTGCCCCGGACTGAATGCGGCGATCCGCGGCTTCGGCAAGGCGGCGCGCGAGCGCTTCGGCATGCGCGTCACCGGATTCCTCAACGGCTTCCGCGGCCTGGCACAGGACCAGGCGGTGGATCTGGACGGCGCGATGTTGTCCGGAATTCTAACCGACGGCGGCACGATTCTCGGCACCAGCCGCGACAAGCCGCACCGCATGACCATCGGCGGCAAGACTCTCGACATGACCGACGCGGTTGTCGCCACCTATCACCGCCATCATCTTGACGCGCTGGTCTGCCTCGGGGGCGGCGGCACGCAGAAGAACGCCCTGCGGCTGATCGAGGCCGGGCTCAACGTGGTGACGCTGCCCAAGACCATCGACAACGACATCGCGTTGACCGACCGCTCGTTCGGCTTCGACACCGCGCTGCAGATCGCCACCGAGGCGATCGACCGCCTGCACTCCACGGCCACCAGCCATGAGCGGATCATCGTGGTGGAGGTGATGGGGCACAGGGCCGGCTGGTTGGCGCTGGAGGCGGGCATCGCCGGTGGTGCGGATGTGATCCTGCTGCCGGAGATCCCCTACGACGTGGATCGAATCGCCGCTGCGGTGCGCAGCCGCACACAGGGTGGCAAGCGCTTCAGCATCGTGGTGGTGGCGGAAGGTGCGATGTCGGTGGACGAGGCGGCGCAAGTGAGGGCGCTGGTGGCGGAGCGCGACCGTGCCGGCTCCAGGAAAGAACGCGCCGCGATATCCGCCAAGCTGGCGGGATTTCATGACGAGCATGTGGGCCACACGATCCGGCTGACGCGCCGTTTGGAAAAACTCACCGGCCAGGAGACGCGGCTGACGATCCTCGGTCACCTCCAGCGGGGTGGCACGCCATCCGCGGCGGACCGGGTTTTCGCCACCTGGCTGGGCACCGCTTGTGCCGAGGCGCTCCGTGACGGCAGGCATGGCATCATGCTGGCACTGCAGGGAAACCGGATCAATCCGGTGCCGGTGGCGGACGTGGCCGGAAAAAAACGGCTGGTTCCCCCGGAACATCCATTGCTCAACGCGGGACGGCTGGTGGGCACTTGCTTCGGCGATTGACCGGCCCGGACGCGATCCGGTGTTTTTTCAGCTGCCGGATGCCCGTGCCATGGTTTCCGCCAGCGCGCGCACCGCGGATGCCGGCAGCGCCTGCGGCGCGAGCACTCCGGCCACGATGCGGCCGCGCGGGGTGTCCGCGGGAATGATCTCCAGCATCGACGAGGCGCTGATTCGGACACGCACATTGGCGGTTGCCCCGCGCGCGAGAAAATGCAGCCGCGTGTGGCCGCCAGCATCGCAGAGCACCTTGCCATCGCCATCGAGAATGAAAAATCCCGGCTGCGGATGGTGCCGGCGCATCCATTCCTCAATATCCGCATTCCATGCGGCACCGGCACGGATCCCGGTCGGTGGAGACGGCGCGGGTGCCACAGGAGGTGCGGCAGGGATGGCTGGCGGAGCATGCTGCGGGATCGCCGGAGTGTCCGCGGTGAAGGTGTCCGGCACACTGCCGGATGACGACGGGTCATTCGTGAATCCGACAAAGCCGGGATCAAAACCCGCATCCGGCGCGGCAGGCATCGGTGCGGCGGCCCGCGGCCCCACCAGACGCGCGGCAAGGCGGCGGACTTCATCGGCATCGAGCCATGGATCGACCGGGTCCATCAGGCGAAAAACGCGGGTGCGGCGGTGCCGGGTTTGAGTTTGGACTCGATCTCCATGCGGAGCGAATCGAAGACCTGTTGGATCGCCGCGCCGTTTTCCAGCACACCTGCCGGCAAGCCGCGCGCACTGGCCCGGACGAACAACCCGTCGCGCGGAATCCGGGTGCGGAACACCAGCTCGGGCGGGAGCAGCCTGCACAGCGCGGCCGCGGCCTCGACACTCTCCGGCAGGTCGTCCTGCACCATCGTGAGGCAGAGACCCAGCACATGCAGTCGCGGTTGCATGACGCGCAGGCGGTCGAGTCCTTCAAGCAGCTTCGGCACCGAGCGGATCCCGAGCGGCTCCGCCTGTTGGGGGATCATCACCGCCTGGCTGGACGAGATGACATCCGCCGCCACACCGAACAGGCCGGCCGCGGTGTCGATGACGCACAGCTCATAGCCGCGCGCCGCCGCACCCTGCAGCAGCGATCTCACCCGGGTGAGGTGGGTCCCGATGCCGCCACCGGCCTCATAGTCGCTGGAGCGGCCGCTGGCCACCAGGGCGAGGGTCTCAAGCCGTGTGGGGACGATCAGGCGGTCCAGTGGGATGCCGGGATCCTCCAGATAGTCGTAAAACCCCTCAAGCAGCCTGGATTGGCGGGCAAGGGAAAGCCCCACTGATCCCTGCGGATCCGCATCCAGCAGCAGGGTGCGCACGCCCGAGCGGGCAAAGGCATGGGCGAGGTTGATCGAGACGGTGGTTTTTCCCACTCCACCCTTCTGGCTTGAAACGGCGATGCTGGTCACTCGGCGTCTTGAATTGATGCCGGAGGATAGCTTCGGCTTGCCACACCGGAAGTCTTTTCTTCATGTTGTGGTTGTTGAGCATGGAAACACACGTTGCCATGCGTGAGCCCGAATCCACATGAACCTCCCTCCGCTCCGCTTCCGGTTGCCCGCCGTCCTTCTGTTGTGCTGTCTGGCGCCGGGTCTCTTGTCGTGTGGCAAACGCAACATCAGCAAGACTCCGGACGAGGCGAAGATCGGGGCAGTGGTCCCGGAATTGCTCGCCAACAAGCTCGCCGCCCATCCCGGCGCGCTCTACCGCAGCCAGGCGGCATCCCCGATCAACTGGCAACCTTGGACGCATGAGACATTCGAGCGCGCGCGCGACGCGCGGCGCCTGTTGTTCTGTGTGGTAGTGATGCCGCAGCAGCCGGGCTTTCAGGAGAGAATCGGCGCGCTGGCGGAAAACCCGGCCCTCACCGCCATCATCAATGACAACTATGTGCCGGTGCTGGTGGATGGGGATGCGGCACGCGAAATGGGCATCCTGAGTGCCGAGCTCTGCGCGGAGATCAGGCGCGGGCTCAGCATGCCGTTGTTCCTGTGGCTCACGTTCGACGGCAATCCGGTGGCATGGACGCCGGTGGCCACGGACGACAAGCGCGCCGTGGGCGAGTTGTTCAACCATTGCCATACGATGGTCTCGCGGATCTGGCTGGATTCCCCGGATTATGTGCTTCGCAACAGCGCCACCGACAACGAGCAGCGCAGGAACCGCATCATCCAGCGCAAGAGCACCCGGGTGATGAGCCCGCAGCCCGGGATCGATGCCCTGCGCAGCGTGCGCCAGCTGGTTTCGATGTATGATCCCTACACGCGGACGTTTGACGAGACCGGCGGCTTGTTCCCGGCCAGCGCCATTGAGTTGCTGGCGGTCTCCGCGGCGCATCCGGGATTGCCGGAGGAATTGCGGCGGCAATGCCGCGAGGCCATCGGGGAACTGCTTGTGGATTTGCTGCCCAGCGCGGTGTTCGATCCGCTGGAAGGCGGCGTGTTCCACTCGCGGATGGGCTCCTCCTGGTCGCTGCCGTCGTTTCATCGGGATTGCATCTCACAGGCGCGCGCCGCGGTGGCCCTGCTGGATGCTTACCGGGCCACCGGCAGCCCGCGCGCGCTCGACAAGGCCATGGGATTGATCGGCTACGCGGAAAAGTTTCTGGCCACGCCGGACGGCATGTTCGCGTTGGGGCTAGCCGTGAAAACAGACCCTGCGGCATGGATGTGGAGCGTTGAGGATGTGACCCGGATCCTCGGCACGAAGGACGCCGGCTGGTGGATCCGCGCCATGAACATGCAGGGCCTCGGCAACATCCCGTCCGAGGCGGATCCGCAGCGCGAGTTCTTCAGGAACAACACCATCGGTCTCGACCGCACGCTGGCGGAACTCGCGGCGCAAAACTCCGAGCCGCTGGAAACCTTCGCGCCACGCTTCGAGTCCGCAAGGGCCAGGCTGCTGGCCGAGCGCAGGCGGCGGCTGGGGGAAATCCCGCGTGACGAGACCGCCCACGCGCCATCGACATTCCGGATGGTTTCGGCATACGCGGCCGCCTTCTGCGCCACCGGCGACGAAGAGATGCGCCGCAAGGCGGTGGCATTGTTGCAGCGCGCGCGGGAGGCGTTTTCCAGCGGCCCGCGCCTCCGGGTGTTTGCCGGCGGCGCGCCGGACCCGGTGAATGCGGGCAGGGCGTTTCATTACGCGCTTGCCATGCAGGCGGCGCTCGACACGGCCGCGATCACATCGGACGAGCAATGGATTCTGTGGTCCGAGGATCTTGCCACCACCTCTGCCGAATTGTTCACCGGAGAAGGCCTCATGAAGGAATGCCCGGATGGGGCCCGTGTCCTTGATATCCCGGTGACCGATCTGGTGATGCTGTTCGATGATTCCACCGCCGGGGTGGTGTCGCAGGTCGAGTGCCGCCTTGCGCAACTCGGACGTCCGCTGGTCAACGAGTTCAGCGCGCTGGCCACGCCGCTGCCCACCTACACGATGGGGCGTCCGGTGCTGCACACGGATCTGCTCGCAGCCACCGTGTCGCGCAATTTCCCCGTGCTGGTGGTTCATGACGGGAATCCAACGCCGGAGATGCGGCTGGCCATCGAGCGCCTTCCCATGCGGATGATCCACCGCCGCGAGGCGCGGCCGGACGAAACGGTGCCGTCCGGGTCTGTGAAGGTCTTGATCGGCGGTGATGCCGCGGGCCGGATCGTCACCACGCCGCAGGCATTGCACGAAGCGCTCTTGCCCTTGCGGGGAAAATCGGAGATCCTTCCGGCGGCTGATGCCGTGACCCCGAGCGCCGAGACACCGGATCCATGAATTTTTCCAAAACCGCACGCCTGTGCATTTGTTTGTCCGCCAACCTTGTCCTGGCTGTCCATGGTGACACGTTCATTCTCAAGGACGGTACACGGCTGGACGCCACGGTTCTCAAGGAGGATACCTCCAGCTATCTGCTTGAAGTGCGTGTGACTCCCGGCATCAGGGACGAACGTGTCGTGCCCAAGGAGAATGTCGTGCGCATCGAGCGCGAGCGTAAGGACCGGATCGCCTATCAATCAGTGGCGAAACTGGTGTCCGCGCCGGATTTTCTCGACGCCGCCGGATATGCCGCCCGGATCGGCGCGGTGGAGAAGTTCATCAGGGATTATCCGGCCAGCCCGCACATCCGGGATGCCCGCGGGATTCTGGTTGTGCTGGAGCAGGAAGCCGCCGCGGTCGGGCAGGGCGGCATCAAGCTCAACGGAGTCATGCTCCCGGCCGCGGAATACCGCGCCAACGCGCTCGAGATCGATGCCGCCGCGCAGGAGTCGAAGATCCGCAAGCTGCTTGCCGAGGGCGCCCACCTCGCGGTCCTGCGCGCCTTCACCGTGTTTGAACGCGATTTCCGCAACACCCGCTCCCATGAGGCGTTGGTGCCCATGGTTGTGCAGGCGGTTCGCGCGCATCTCGCGCAGACCGCCCGAGCGCTTGAAACCCATGAGGCCCGCGTCAAGGAGCGCGAGACCGGCCTGCAGCGGATGCGGCTGGACGACCGCCGCCGCACGCTGGCGGCGCTTGCCGAGGAGGCCGCCG
>JBIJBN010000248.1:0-3263 GCA_044345175.1 Luteolibacter sp. | reverse complement strand
TCAAGATCCAGAAAATCGAGGACAACACCGCGGCCAACGCCGACATCCTGGTGCATCTTCCGGCCGGGGCCGATCCCGAGACCACGCGTGACGCGCTGTTCGCCTTCTCGGATTGCGAGCTGACCATCTCTCCCAACGCCTGTGTGATCGTCGATGGCAAGCCGCAGTTCATGGGTGTCCCGGAGATCCTCCGGCGCGTCACCCTGCAGACGCGCGAACTGCTCGGACGCGAACTCGAAATCAAGCTCGGCGAACTCGCGGAAAAATGGCATTTCAGCTCGCTGGAGCGGATTTTCATCGAAAACCGCATCTACCGCGACATCGAGGAGTGCACCACTTGGGAGGCCGTGCTCAAGGCGATCGACGATGGCTTGAAGCCGTTCAAAAAGCTCCTCAAGCGCGAGGTGACGGAGGAGGACATCGTCCGCCTCACCGAGATCCGGATCAAACGCATCTCAAAATACGATTCGTTCAAGGCGGATGAGGAGATCAAGGCGCTCGAGAAGGACATCGACGAAACCGGAAAAAACCTCCGCAACCTGACGAAATTCACCGTCAAGTGGTTCCAGGAGCTCGGGAAAAAACACGGCAAGGGCAGGGAAAGGAAAACCGAGATCGCATCCTTCGAGCGTGTGGACCGCACCCAGGTGATCGCCGCCACCGAGATGCTTTACCTCGATGCCAGAAACGGCTTCGCCGGATACGGCCTCAGGAAGGACGGCGAGCCGGTGGAGAAGTGCTCGACGATCGACGATCTCATCTCGTTCACCCAGGACGGGAAAATGCGCGTGATGAAGGTGGCGGAGAAGGTTTTCGTCGGCCAGAGGCCGCTGCGCGTCGCGGTGTTCCGCAAGGACGAGGACTTCATCTACTCGATGGTTTACCGCGACGGCCGCGACGGTCCGGTGCTCGCCAAGCGCTTTACCGTCGGCGGCATCACCCGCGACAAGGAATACGACCTCACCAAGGGCGCGGCGGGCACCCGCGTGCTGTATTTCGCGGTGCACAGGAGCGCCGCGGAGAGCGGCGCGCAGATGCTGCTGGTGCATCTCAAGCCGGCCCTGCGCATGCGCAACCTGATCCGTCCGCTGCACTTCGCCGAGATCGGCATCAAGGGCCGGGCCTCCGGCGGCAATCTCGTCACCCGGCATGCCGTCGAGAAGATCGTCCGCGCGCCGAAGGACTACGATCCGTTGCTGGGGGCCTGACCGGCGCCATTATTGTTTGGGCAGCTTGAACGACCGCAAGGTTCCAACGTCGGAACGCTCTTCCATCGATTCAGGAATGTGCCGTCCGTTTGGGCGGGGTGATGTGCGGGGGTTTCAGGTAGAGTGGCTGGGGGATTCGCGCCGACCATTCACGGCGGGTTTCCTCATCCGTGCCGCACCATGCGTGCCAGAGGCGGGTGGCATCGGGCGTTTCGGCAAGGACATGATCTAACAGACCCGGCAGCGGAAAGCGCGCCGCATCCTCGAGCGTGATCACCGCGAGACCCGCGTCCAGGGCCGCCGCGACACCGTGCGCGAGGCCGGCCGCGTCACAAAGCGCCGGGCTTTCCAACAAGCGGAAGCCACCGATGGGCGCGGTCCAGAAACTGCCGCGCCGTGCATCGCCGATGGCCAGGCAGCGCGCCCCCTGTGCGGCGGATGGCACGGCGAGGATGGATGGCACCGCCACCGCGGGGCAGCCACAGGCGATGGCCACCCCCTGCGCCGCGGCAATGCCCACGCGCGTGCCGCTGTAGCTTCCCGGCCCGCTGCCCGCCAATACCAGCCCGGGCCTGCCGCCATGTGCCATCACTTCCTCCAACGGCGCGAAAAGCAGCGAGTTGTGGCTGCGGTCGCTTTGAAAACCGCGCTGGTCCACTCCGCCGTCCGCCGCCACCCATGCGATCGAGGCATGTGGCGTGGAGGTCTCGATCACCAGCGCGGGAGGGGCGTTCATGATCCCGCCGCACCTTGTTCAAGCAGCGTCCGCCAGCGGGCGCACTCCGCCTTGACGTTGGATACCGATGGCGCGCCCGGATTGGTCCGGGATTCCAGCGCGCGATCCAGCGAGAACACCTCCTTCGCATCCGGGCCGAATGCGGGATCGATAGCGGCGAGATCGAGTTGGTCGAGCGGCGTCCCGGTGGCAATGGCCTCGGCCACCGCCTTGCCGACGAGTTCGTGCGCATGGCGGAAGGGCACGCCCATTTTCACCAGATGATCCGCGAGGTCGGTGGCCAGCAGCATCGGATCGGATGCGGCGGCCCGGCAGTTGTCCTCGCGCAGTTCCAGCGCGGAGATCATCTCGGCATTCACCGCGAGGATCAGGCGCAGCGTGTCGACCGAATCGAACAACGGCGGCTTGTCCTCCTGAAGGTCGCGATTGTAGGTGAGCGGCAGCCCCTTGAGGGCGACGAGCAGGTTCACCAGGTTGCCGACGAGCCGGCCGGTCTTGCCGCGCGTGAGTTCGCAGACGTCCGGGTTTTTCTTCTGCGGCATGAGCGACGAGCCGGTGGTGTGCGCGTCCGATAGACTTGCGAAGCCGAACTCCGCGGTGCACCACAGGATGAGATCCTCGCCGAGCCGGGACATATGCGCGCCGCAGAGCGAAATGACGAACAACAGCTCGGCGATGTGGTCACGGTCCGCGATGGCGTCCATCGAGTTGCGGGTGACGCCGTCGAAGCCGAGCTCGGCGGCGATGGAGCGGCGGTCGAGATTGATGGTGGAGCCGGCGAGCGCGCCGGAACCGAGCGGTGAGACGTTGAGGCGCCGGCGGCAGTCGGCAAGGCGCGACTTGTCGCGTTCCAGCATCTCGATGTAAGCGAGGAAATGGTGGCCTGCGGTGACCGGTTGGCCACGTTGGAGGTGGGTGTAGCCGGGAATGACGGTGGCGGCGTATCTATCCGCGCGATCGAGCAATGCCAGCTGCAGACCGGTGATTTCCAGCAGCAGTCCGTCGATCTCCGCACGGCAGTAGAGGCGCGTGTCGGTGGCGACCTGGTCGTTGCGCGAACGCGCGGTGTGGAGTTTCGCGCCGGCCGGGCCGATGCGGCGGGTGAGTTCCGCCTCGATGTTCATGTGGATGTCTTCCAGCGAGGTTTTGAACTCGAAGTTCCCGCTGACGATGTCCGCCTTGATTTCGAGCAGGCCGTTTTCAATCCGGGAAAACTCGTCCTCGGTGAGCAGGCCGGCGTTTTTCTGGGCGCGGGCATGGGCGATCGATCCGGCGATGTCGTGCGGGAACAAGCGCCAGTCATGCGAGATGGACTCGCC
>JBIJBN010000038.1:0-10875 GCA_044345175.1 Luteolibacter sp. | reverse complement strand
GGCGACCTGCATCTCGGTCGCCTACTTCGACCAGTCCTACATCTTCATGTTTCTCTGCCTTGCATCGATCGCGTCGTTGTCGTCGCGGTTGTGCGCGGACGAGGATCCGGCACGGGATGCGGCCGTCCCCGCCGCATGGCCCGCGAGTGAATCCGGGCTTTGATGACTTTCACGGGCCGTCCGCATTCCGCGCGCCCCGATCATGAAATCCATGACCATCGGCATTCTCGGCATTCCGGTCAGTTCGCGCAACCAGGGGGTGCGGGCGCTGGCGGCCTCCCTGGTGAAGCTCTGCGCGGACTCCGGCCGGGGTGTCGAGGTCAGGTTGTTTGCGGCGAATGCGCATCCCGGCAGGGTGCGATTTCACGCCGTGACGGGCCTCCCGGAGGTCCCATTGGTGAACTTCCGGCTCTCGCCCGCGTCGCGTCCGTGCGAGCATCTCGCATGGATCCTGCTGATGTCGCTCGCCTACCGGATCCTGCCGTTTCCATCCGCGCGCGCGGCGATTGCCGCCGCAACGCCGTGGATTGCCGCGCTCGAGTCATGCGATCTGGCGGGCGATGTGCGCGGCGGGGACAGCTTCAGCGACATTTATGGAATGCGGCGCTTTGCCACCGGGTTTCTAACCGCATGCACGGTGCTGCTGGTGAAAGGCACGATGGTGCAGTTTCCCCAGACTTACGGGCCGTTCAAAAGCCGGCTTTCGCGGCTCATGGCGCGCTTCCTGCTGAGGCGATCGCAGGTGATTGTGGCGCGCGACGCGGTGAGCTGCGGGATCGCGCAGGATCTTGCGGGCCCGTCCAAGGAAGTCCGGCTGTGTCCGGATGTGGCGTTCTCGCTGGCGGCGGCAAGGCCCGTCTCCGGCACAAGGCGTGGCGGCGCGGCGGAGCATGTGATCGGAGTGAATGTGAACGGCCTGATGTATCACGGCGGCTACACCCGCGGCAACATGTTCGGATTGAGGATGGATTACCCGCGGTTTCTCGAAGAGCTGCTGGTGGCGCTTTTGGACAAGCAGGCGGGCGGCATCCGGCTTGTCCCGCACACCTATGCCGGCCCCGGTGATGTCGAGAGCGACTCCGAGGCATCACTGGACCTGATCGGGCGGCTGGCCGAGCCGTATCGCGCGCGGGTGGAGCTGGTCGATGGCGAGCATGATGCGCACGAACTGAAGGGATGGATCGGGAGCTGTGGTTTTTTCATCGGATCGCGGATGCACTCGTGCATTGCCGCGTTGTCGCAGGGAGTCCCGTGTGTCGGCGTGGCCTACAGCATGAAGTTCCGCGGGGTGTTCGAGACGGTTGGCATGGAGGACTGGGTGGTGGACGGCAGGGAGCTTGACGGGCGTGAGGCGCTGCGGCGCGTGATCAGGATGTATCGGCTGCGCGATCTCGTGCGCGACCGGCTGGCGGCGGATGCCGAAGCCGCGCGCATGCGGCTGAAGATGGAGTTTGAAAGCATATTGAAGCCGGTTGTGAAGGAGCGGGTCCGCGGTTGCGGGAACAGATGAAGAGGCTGGGGTCGATCGGGGATGTGGTGCGGTGGCGCCTGTGTGTGGGTTGCGGCGCATGTGCGGCGCATTCCGGCGGGTTGTTGCGCATGGAGGACGATCCCGCGCGGGGATGTCTTCCGGCATGGTGCGGGCCTCGCGATGACGCGGTGTTGCGTGAGACATTGAAAGTCTGCCCGGCGGCGGGAACACGGCTGGGCGCGATGGAGGATCCCATGAATGGAAGCGGATCAGGCATCGGTCCGGTGATAGAGGTGTGGGAAGGACACGCCACGGATGCAGACACGAGGTTTTTTGGTTCATCGGGCGGTGTGCTGACCGCCTTGGCGAGATATGCCCTGGAGCGCGGCGGGGCGCACGGTGTGCTGCATGCGGGTGCGGACCCGCGGAACGTGCTGGGCAACCGCACGGTGATGAGCCGTTCCCATGGCGAGTTGCTGGCGAATACCGGCTCACGCTATTCGCCCGCATCGGTATGCGAGGGTTTGTGGAGGATCGAGGAGGCGCCGGGACCCTGCGTGTTCATCGGCCAGCCGTCCGAAGTCGCCGCGTTGCGCAAAATGCAGGCATTGCGGCCGGCATTGCGGCGCAACCTTGCGGTGGCGCTGTCGTTTTTCTGCGCCGGTTCTCCCGCGTTGCGCGCGACGATGGAGTTGCTCAAGAGCCGGGGCATTGATCCCGCGGATGTGGTCAGGCTGCGTTATCGCGGCCGCGGTTGGCCGGGCAGCTTTGCCGTCTGGCTTGATGATGGGAGCGCGCCCGCCATGGAGATGAGTTATGCCGAGTCATGGGGATTTCTCCAGAGCTGGCGGCCGTGGGCGGTGCATGTGTGGCCGGACGGATGTGGCGAGCATGCCGATGTGGCCTGTGGCGACCCGTGGTGCCGTGACGCGTGCGAGGTCGGGCGTGGTTCCTCATTGCTGGTGGTGCGGACCGATGCCGGACGCGAACTGGTGCGCGGTGCGGTGGATGCGGGATATCTCGAGCTGGTTCCCTCCAGTGTGGAGCGCGTGGTCGCATCCCAAGCGGGCCTGATCAGGAAAAAAGGCGCGGTATGGGGGCGCCTCGCAACCATGCGCCTGTGCGGGCTGCCGGTCCCCAGGCACCGGGGTTACGGCCTTTTCAAGCTTTGGTTGCGGCTGCCGCTGCTGGAAAAACTGCGTTCCACCGCCGGCACGCTGCGCCGGATGCTGGCCCGCCGCCATCTGGCGCCTGCCGAATGCCGTTTGTCATGAATCCGGTTCCACACGGCGGGCGAAAAGCCGTCCTGATGGCCCCAAACCAACAAGTCATCATCCATACCATGAAAACAAACACCACCGCCACCATCAGGGTTCCCGCACCGGCGCCAGCACCTGCCGGAAGACTGCCACTGCGCAATGCGCGAATCGCGGTGGTCGGGATGGGTTATGTGGGGCTGCCGCTCTCGCTGCAATTCGCCGCATGCGGAGTCAGGGTTCTGGGACTCGACATCGACCTCGCCAAAGTCAACAGCCTCAATCGCGGCGCAAGCTACATCCGGCACATTGATTCCGGCCGCATCCAGACCATGGTTGGAAACGGGCTTTTCCGTGCGACCACGGATTTCAGCGAGGTTTCCGGCGTGGAGGCGGTGATCATCTGCGTTCCCACGCCGTTGAGCCGGAACCGGGATCCGGACATATCCTATGTGTTGGAAACCGGCCGGGCGATCGCGCCGCACCTGTCCGCGGGCGCGCTGGTGGTGCTGGAGTCCACCACCTATCCGGGAACCACCGAGGAAAACCTCAGGAAGGTGATCGAGGCCGGATCGGGGATGGTCGCGGGAAGGGATTTCCACCTGGCATACTCGCCGGAGCGCGAGGATCCGGGAAACCCCGACAGCAAGGTGGCGGAGGTGCCCAAACTGGTGGGCGGCCTGACACCGGCCTGCCTGGAGAAGGCCACGGCGCTTTACCGCAAGTCGCTCAAGCACATCGTGCCGGTGGCGTCGTGCCGCGTCGCCGAAGCCGCGAAACTTCTGGAGAACATTTTCCGCAGCGTGAACATCGCCTTGGTGAACGAGTTGAAAATCGTCTACGCGGCGATGGGCATCGATATCTGGGAGGTGATTGCCGCGGCAAGAACCAAGCCTTTCGGATTCATGCCGTTCTATCCCGGCCCGGGCCTGGGCGGCCACTGCATTCCGATCGATCCGTTCTATCTCACATGGAAGGCCCACGAGTTCGAGTGCCCGACGCGCTTCATCGAACTGGCCGGTGAGATCAACACCGCGATGCCGGGATATGTGGCAGGCCGTGTCGCCGAGGCGCTCAATCACGCCGGCAAGCCCGTCAAGGGCTCGCGCGTGCTGGTGCTCGGCCTGGCATACAAGCCGGATGTGGACGACGAGAGGGAATCCCCGAGCTACCGCCTGATGGAATTGATGAAAAAACAAGGGGCGGTCGTTTCCTATCACGACCCCTATGTGCCGGTGATCGGCATGACGCGCGAGCATGCGGAGTGGGCGGGGACCTGTTCCGTGCCGTGGGAGGAATCCGTGATCCGGAGCCAGGACGTGGTGGTGGTGGCCACCGCCCACACCTGCGTGGACTACCGGCAGCTTGCCGAGTGGGCGGCCTGTGTGGTGGACACCCGCAATGCGGTGGCGGGCATCCCGGTGCCGGACGGACGGCTGTGGAAGGCCTGAGGATCCACGCGGGGCCATCCCGCAACGCACACGATCATGGAAACCGCGCAGCGCATGAGGCCGGAAGGCGCGTCCGCGAGACCGAGGGTGCTGGTTGCGATCGCCAACCATGGCATGCGCAACCGGCGGTTTCTTGAGCGCCTGCTGGCCGAATACCGGTCGATGACCCGCTATGCGGTGGACATCGTGGTGCACTCGGACATTCCGAAAGACCTTGGAGAGGATGTCGAAGTGAAGGTGGGCATGCCGTCGCGGGATCCATGGTCGCTGCCATTCGCGCACAAGCGCTTGTTTCACGAACGGCGCGACGAACACGACCTGTTCATCTACAGCGAGGATGACACCCTGCTCACGGAAGCGCACATCGACGCGTTTGTCGAGGAGTCCGCGGTGCTTCCGGATGACTGCATCGCGGGATTCATGCGTTATGAGGTGAATCCGCATGGTGGGAAGAGCTACTCCGGCATGCATTCCCATTATCACTGGGATGCCGGTTCGGTGGTCCGCCACGGGCGCTCGGTTTTCGCAAGCCACACCAACGAACACGCGGCATGTTACATCCTCTCCCGCGACCAGTTGCACAGGGCGATCGCCTCCGGAGGATTCATGCTGCCGCCTGCGCCAAGGCGTTACGGGATGGCCGAAACCGCGGCCACGGATCCATACACGTGTTGCGGGATGCGAAAGCTGGTTTGCATCTCGCGCTTCGATGATTTCTGCCTGCATCACCTTCCCAACACGTATTGCGGAAGAATCGGGCTGGATGAAAAGCAGGCGCGGCTTGAAATCGACATGCTTCTTTCATTGCCGGAGCCGGAAGGTTCCGGCGGGCCATTGATCCAAACCTTGCCGCTGCACGATCAGGACCCGCGCAACAAGGCCTATTACGAGCGCCGCAGGGATGACATCCTGCGGATGGTCCCATCCACGGCCGGACGCGTGCTGTCGGTCGGTTGTGGCGATGCGGCGACCGAAGCCGCGCTTGCGGAGAAGGGCATCGGGGTTGTGGCGGTTCCGCTGGATCCCGTGATCGCCACCTCCGGTGCGGGAATGGGTCTGACCATGCTGCCTGCGGACTTTGAGCAGGCCATCGGGAAAATCTCCGGCTGCCGGTTCGATCTGATCCTGATGAACGACATTCTCCAGCAGCTTCCGGATCCTGTCGCAGTCCTGAGGCGTTTCCGCGGTTTTCTGAATGACGACGGCCTGATGCTTGTCAGTGTGCCCAACTGGAACCATTGCGGTTTTTTGCGCCGGAGGCTGGCTGCGGCGGGACGGAATGTGTTCAGGGGTGGCGGCGCGGACTGCGGCCGGTCCGCGCACAAGACCGGCGCGCTGCGCGTGCGCGGCTGGCTGCACAAGGCCGGACTGAGGCGGGTGCGCCAGTGCGGGATGCCGGCGGCGAGGCACGCGAAATGGTCGCGCTGGGTCCCGGCGGCCGCGCTTCCGTTGTTGTGTGAGAAGCTGTTGTTTGTCGGACGCCGCTAAACCGGTGGGCGGCTCCATGTTGGGAAAATCCCTCATCGCCATCGTGAATCCATGAGCGAAATCACCATCGAGGCCGGACGTGCGGAGCGCCAGTATTGGCGGGATCTCTGGCGATACCGCGAGCTGTTCTGTTTTCTCGCGTGGCGCGACATCCTGGTCCGCTACAAGCAGACGGTGATCGGCGTGGCATGGGCGGTGATCCGTCCATTGTTGACGATGCTGGTGCTCACCCTGGTGTTTGAGAAACTTGCGGGCATGGATTCGGGCGGCACACCTTATCCGCTGCTGGTGTTCTGCGGGATGCTGCCATGGCATTTTTTCGCCACCGCCTTCGCCGAGAGCGGCGGCAGCCTGGTTTCGAATTCAGGCATGATTTCCAAAGTGTATTTCCCGCGACTCGTCATTCCCGCGAGCAGCGTGATCACCAGTTTCGTGGATTTCCTCATCTCCGCGGTGCTGATGGTTCTGTTGATGCTCTTCTACGGGCGCGTGCCCGGTCCGGAAATCCTGTTGCTTCCGTTGTTCGTGCTGGCGTTGGTGGCCACGGCCTTCGGCGCGGGGCTGTGGGTCTCGGCACTGATGGTCCGCTACCGGGATTTCCGCTTCATTGTGCCGTTTGTCATCCAGTTCGGCCTGTATCTCTCGCCGGTCGGCTTCAGCAGCAGCGCGGTTCCGGAGAAATGGCGTCTTCTTTACTCGCTCAATCCGATGGCCGGAGTGATCAACGGGTTCCGCTGGTCGATACTCGGCACCACATCGATTGATTGGGCGTGCTTCTGGGTTTCCATGGCGGGGGTGGCTGTGATCATCGCCACGGGGTTGTGGTATTTCCGCCGCACGGAGAAAACCTTTGCCGATGTCATCTGAGGGTGGCGGCTCAAAGCCACCGGATTCATCATGAGTGACTCCATCATCACTGTTGGAAACCTTTCCAAGAGGTATCTGCTGGGCAAGCCTGCCGCGAAAGGTGACGGGTTGCGGCACGTCCTGGAGCAGGCGGCGCGCGCGCCGCTCCGGTGCCTCGGCCGCAACAAGACCGCGTCACGTGCGAGGACCACCGAGTTCTGGGCATTGAAAGACCTCAATCTCGAAGTGAGCCAGGGCGAGGTGGTGGGATTCATTGGCCGCAACGGCGCCGGCAAATCCACCCTGCTCAAGATCCTCAGCCGGATCACCGAGCCGACGCGCGGCAGAATCCGCCTGCGTGGCCGCGTTTCGAGCCTGCTGGAGGTGGGCACCGGATTCCATCCGGAGCTGACGGGACGCGAGAACATCTTCCTCAATGGCGCGATCCTCGGCATGGGGCGCCGGGAAATCCGCCGCAAGTTCGACGAGATCGTCGCATTTTCGAATCTCGAGAAGTTCCTCGACACGCCGGTGAAGCGCTACAGCAGCGGGATGTATGTGCGGCTTGCCTTCGCGGTGGCCGCCCATCTCGAGCCTGAGATCCTGATTGTGGACGAGGTGCTTGCGGTGGGCGATGCGGAGTTCCAGAAGAAATGCCTGCACAAGATGGGGGATGTGTCCCATGCCGGGCGCACGGTGCTGTTTGTCTCGCACAACATGCAGGCGGTGACGCGCCTGTGCTCGCGCTGCGTGCTGCTGCACCAGGGAAGCATCATGATGGACGGTCCGTCGCTCACGGTGGCGCAGGCTTATCTGAATTCGGGAGCGGTTTCCTCGGCGGTCAGGGAATGGCCGGATGCCGCGGATGCTCCGGGCGACGGCGTGGCGCGCTTCCATGGAGTGCGCGTCCGCTCTGCCACCGGCGGGCTGGCGGAGTCACTGGACGTGCGGCAGCCGGTCGGCATCGAGTTGGACTATGAGATCCTGCAGTCCGGGCACCGGTTCATGCCGCACATCTCGTTGCGAAACCAGGACGGCATCGAGCTGTTCCTCTCGGTGGATCTTGATCCGGAGTGGCGCGGGCGCGCGCGTCCGGCGGGACGCTGGGTGAGCACCGCGTGGATTCCGGGCAACATGCTGGCGGAGGGTTTTGTTTATGTGGATGTCATCCTGATGAGTCTTGTCCCGGAAAAAGCGCACGCGGTGGTCGAGGATGCCGTCACATTCATGGTGACGGACGAGCTTGCGGCCGCCGACACCGCGCGAGGCGACTATCACAAGCCGGTGAGCGGCGTTGTGCGCCCGGCGCTTCACTGGACCACCGTCATGAACGGCGGGGACGGCGGATTCCATGCATCGCCCGCGCCGTGCGGGGCGCTGCCGCTCGGGCCGCGGCCGGCACATTGCACACCGTCATGAGAACGGCTTGGATCAGGCGCTGGCGTGTTTTCTGGTTGTGGCGCAGCGGCCCCGGGTGGCCGGGGCGTGTCGCCGCGCGCATGGCGGGAATCGGTCTCGGGCGCCACCGCGGCCAGTGCGCGCTGGCATGGATGACTCCGAAGGGATATGTCTCGCCCGGCGCTGAGATTGATGCGGAGGTGCGGATGGGATCGAATGTGTTCGTGGGTTCGGGCTCGTCGATTGTCCGCTCGCGGGGCAGTGGTGTGGTTGAGTTGCGGGATGGCGCGCAGCTTTTCATGGATTGCAGTCTCGAGTTGTTCGAAGGCGGCGGCATCGTCATCGGCGAGCAGGCCGGCCTGCAGCGGGGATGTGTGCTGGCCTCGGCCATCCATCCCATCATCATCGGCCGGCGCGCCGAGATCGCGCCTTACTGCACGTTTTTCTCGTATGACCACGGAATCGATGGCGGCGCCGGAATTTACGGTGCGCCGCTCACGTCCAAGGGGCCGATCGTCATCGGCGAGGACGCGTGGCTGGGAAACGGGGTGGCGGTGCTTTCGGGTGTGCGGGTGGGTGATGGCGCGGTGGTGGGCGCGGGTTCCGTAGTGGTGCGCGACATCCCGGACCACACAATCGCCGCCGGAGTGCCGGCGCGCGTGATCCGGCGCCGGGACACCGGGGTGCCCCGCATGAAGGACCGCGGCGGAAACCACTGACCCGGAAGCATCATGGCAGGGACCGTCACCATCGCGATTCCGGTTTACAAGCGGCTGGAGTATCTGCCGCATGTGTTGCGTGTCGTCGCGGCGCAGGATCATCCGGACATAGAGCTGATAGTTTCCGACAACGGCATGAATGGCGGCAGGGTGCGTGAGATCGTCAGCCAACACTATCCCGGCCCGGCTGTATGCCGCAGCAACCCGCGGAGCGTGCCGATGGGCAGGCACTTCACGCAACTGGCAGAGGAGGCGAGTGGCGATTACTTCGTGCTGCTTTGCGACGACGATGAGATCAGCCCGGACTATCTTTCCGAGATGACCGATTCGCTCGAACGCGAGCCGGAGGCGGCGGTTGCGGTTTCACGGCAGGAAATGATCGCGCCGGACGGCTCGGTGCTGAGGAGGTCCTCCGCGGACATGCCGCCGGTGATGACGGCGGAGGAATTCATCGATTCCACATGGCGGAGATATCAATTTGGTCTCGAGGGCATGGTCACGGTGATGGCTCGCACCGCGAGGTTGCGCGGGTGCGGCGGGTATCCGGATTTCCGCCGCGGCACCAGCATCGACAATGCGGCGCTGGTGAGGATGATCCTGGGCGGCCGGGTGGCGCTCAATTCCCGCTGTGTTTTCCGCTGGCGGGTGGATGATGCGAGCTACGGATGGTCCGTGAGCGCGGCCGATCTTGCGATTGCGGCGAGGGAGTTCATCGGTTTCCTGTCCACTGATCCGGTGGTTCTCCGGCATGCCGCAGCTGATCCGGATGACTGGCGCAGGTGCCGGGAGATTCTGGTCCGAATGACATGGGAAACCTATCTTTTGAGGTGGCGTGACATTTACAGCGCGAGGCTGGGCGCGTGGGAATGGCTGGCCGCCGCCTTCCGCATGCCGTTCATCCCGCCTTATTACAAAAAGGTCGCGAGGATCCTTGCCGCGCGCGCGCCATTTGCCAGCACATGAGAATCGTCCACATCAACACCCATGACTGCGCGGGGGGCGCCGCGCGCGCCGTCCGACGCCTGCACCGGGGTTTGCGGAGCATCGGCGAGGACTCCTCCATGTTCGTGTTCCAGGCCTGCGGGCGTGATCCCCACGTGGTGGAAATGACGAAATCCGGCAGGCTCGCGGACCGCATCCGGCGCAGGTTGCGGCGTGATGCGATACGCCGCGGATTCATGAGATACCGATCGTCACGGCCGGCAGGCTGCGAGCCGTTCCAAGACTGCCGCTCCGAGTTTGGAAATGACTTCATGCGCGATCTGCCCGATGCGGATGTGTATCATCTTCATTGGGTGGGAAACTGTCTCCACCACCATGCGTTTCTTGATTACGCGGTTTTTTTCGCGCGCGTGCCGCAAGGCACACCGGTGGTCTGGACGCTGCACGACATGAATGCTTTCACCGGTGGCTGCCATTACGACCTCGGCTGCGGGGGATACACCCATGGTTGCGGCCGTTGTCCGCAGCTCGGATCGGATGCCGAGGACGATCTCTCGCGGCGGATCTGGGAGGAAAAGCGCGGGGTGTTCTCGCGGGTGGACCCTTCGCGGCTTCGGTTTGTCTCACCGAGCCGCTGGCTGGCCGAGGCATTCAGGATTAGCGTGCCCGGGCGGCGCTTTCCGGTTTCCGTGATTCCGGCGGGCCTGGACACCGGAGACTTCGCGCCGCGCGACCGCGCCGCCTGCCGTGACATCCTCGGTCTGCCGCGCGATGGCGGTGTCGTGCTTTTCCTCGCGGATGAAATGGACAACCTGCGCAAGGGTTTCGACCTGATGGTGGCCGCCATCAGGGCGCTGCCCGCCGGTGCGCCAGTCACGGTGCTTTCCGTCGGGCGCAACCGGCCGGATGTGCAGATCCGCGTGCCGTGGGTGCATGCGGGCCCGGTGGACGACGAGAGGCAGCTCTCGGCGGTTTACAGCGCGGCGGACCTGTTCGTGATCCCTTCCAGGCAGGACAACCTGCCCAACACCGTGATGGAATCGATGGCATGTGGGACGCCTGTGGTGGGCCACAATGTCGGAGGGATCCCGGAGATGGTGCGCCATGGTGAGACCGGCCTGCATGTCCCGCCGGGCGATGCGGCTGCCATGGCCGGAGCCATCGCGTCGCTCCTTGGGGACCCGCCGCGGCTAGCCGCGATGTCGGCGAATTGTCGCAGGCTGGTGATGGAGGAATATCCACTTGCGCTGCATGCCCGGCGGTATCTCGGGATTTATGGCATGGTGACGGGAACGGATGTGATA
>JBIJBN010000247.1:0-3276 GCA_044345175.1 Luteolibacter sp. | reverse complement strand
TCGCCATGGAATACCTGCCCGGACAGTTCGACCAACGCGCGGACTCCGCCGCCCAGTGCATCCAGATCCTCACCGGCAAGGAACGCCCGGACGTGCGCTCCGCCAGGGTGCTTGTCCTCGCCGGCAAACTCACCCCGGACCAGCTTTCCGCGGTGAAATCCTATCTCATCAACGCCGTCGATTCCCACGAAATCCCGGTGGCGGCGGCATCCGGACGCCAGCATCCCCACATCCCTGACGACGTCCGCATCCTCGACGGCTTCACCACGGCCGACCCCGCGGCTCTGCGCGCCGGATTCGCCCTCGCCATGTCCGCCGCGGATGTCGCGTTCTGCCAGAAGTATTTCCGCGATGTGGAAAACCGCGAACCGAGCCTCACCGAACTGAGGTTGCTCGACACCTACTGGTCCGACCACTGCCGCCACACCACCTTCCACACGAAAATCGATGGCGTCACCTTCGATGATCCGGATGGCCCCGCCGCGCGCGCATGGCGGACCTATCAGGATGTCAGACAGCAGCTCGGCCGCGACGGAAAACCCGTCACCCTGATGGACATCGCCCTCACCGGCATGCGCGAACTCAAGGCCACCGGCGAACTCGACAACCTCGAGGTCTCCCGGGAAGTCAATGCCGCCTCCATCGTGGTCGAAGTCCCGGCCCCGCACTCCGTGGCTGAAACTCCGGATTCCACCACCGCGGAGTGGCTGGTCATGTTCAAGAACGAGACCCACAACCACCCGACCGAGATCGAGCCGTTCGGCGGCGCCGCCACCTGTCTCGGCGGCTGCATCCGCGATCCGCTCTCCGGCCGCGCCTACGTCTATCAGGCGATGCGCGTCACCGGTGCCGGCGATCCCCTCACCCCATTCTCCGCCACCCTTGCCGGCAAGTTGCCGCAAAGGAAAATCTGCCGGACCTCCGCCCACGGTTTTTCCTCCTACGGGAACCAGATCGGGCTGGCCACCGGCCAGGTCGCGGAGGTGTATCACCCGGGCTATGTCGCCAAACGCATGGAAATCGGTGCCGTCGTCGCGGCCGCCCCGCGCTCGCAGGTCTTCCGCGGCACCCCCGCTCCGGGCGATGTGATCCTGCTGATCGGCGGCCGCACCGGCCGCGACGGTGTCGGCGGCGCCACCGGCTCGTCCAAGGAACACACCGACACCGCCTTGGAAAACTCCGCCGAGGTCCAGAAGGGCGACGCACCCACCGAACGGAAAATCCAGCGCCTGTTCCGCAACCCGGAGCTCACCCGCAAAATCAAGGTCTGCAACGACTTCGGCGCGGGCGGCGTCTCCGTCGCCATCGGCGAGATCGCACCCTCGCTGCTCATCGACCTCGATGCCCTCCCGAGGAAATACGACGGCCTCGACGGCACCGAACTCGCCATCTCCGAGTCCCAGGAACGCATGGCCGTCTGCATCGATCCCTCGGAAACCGCCTACTTCATTTCCGAGGCCGACAAGGAGAACCTCGAATGCGTCAAGGTCGCCGATGTCACCGACAGCGGCCGCCTCGTCATGACTTGGCGCGGCAGGACGATCGTCAACCTGAGCAGGGCCTTCCTCGACACCAACGGCGTCCAACAGTCCGCCAGCGTCCATGTCCCGAAGGAGAACGCGGTCGTCCCGCCCGCACACCCGGCCGCCCCCTCCCTCGAATCCCAACTGCGTTCCCTGCACAGCTGCTCCCAACGCGGCCTCGGCGAGATGTTCGACGGCTCCGTCGGCGCGGGCACAGTCCTCTGGCCCTTTGGCGGCAGCCACCAGCTCACCCCGCCGGACGCGATGGTCGCCAAGCTGCCGTTGTTGGATGGCGATACCGACGTCTGCACGCACATGGCATGGGGATTCGATCCCCGTCTTTCGGAACAATCGCCCTTCCACGGCGCGGTCCATGCCGTCACAGAATCCGTCTGCAAGGCCGTCGCCTCCGGAGCGCGGCTGTCCGACATCCGCCTCACCTTCCAGGAATACTTCCCGAAACCCGGCACCGACCCCAGGCGCTGGGGCCTGCCCTTCGCCGCGCTGCTGGGCGCATTCCACGCCCAGCACCAGCTGCGCCTCGCCGCCATCGGCGGCAAGGACTCGATGTCCGGCTCGTTCAACGAGCTCGACGTCCCGCCCACGCTCGTCTCCTTCGCCCTCGCCCCCGGCAAGGCCGGCCTCGCACTCTCGCCCGAGTTCAAGCAACCCGGCTCCACCGTCTCTCTGGCCGCCGTCCCGCGCGATGCCGACAACCTGCCCGGCTTCGAGGCCCTGAAAAAAACCGCCGCCATTCTCCATCAGCTCAACCGGGATGGCAAACTGCTCTCCCTCCACCACATCGGCACGCCCGGCCTCGCCGCCGCGCTCGCCAAATGCTGCTTCGGCAACCGCATCGGCTTCCAAGAGGGGCACCCAGGCATCCCGGCCGCATCGCTTTTCAGCGAAGCCCGCTTCACCTTCCTCATCGAACACACCGAAGCCCTCCCCCCTTCCCTCAACGCTCAACCCATCGGCCAAACCACCGCCACACCCACCCTCGTCCTCAACAACGAAACCCACGATCTAACCGAACTGCTGTCCGCCTGGGAATCCACCCTCGAGCCAGTCTATCCCACCAAGCCCGGGATCGATGACCGCGGATCGGCGATCGCCGATGTTCCGCTCTTCACCCCATCCACCGCCCGCAAGCGGCAATCCGGGATCCGGCCGAAGGTGATCATCCCCGCATTCCCAGGCACCAACAGCGAATACGATTCCGCCAAGGCCTTCCGCGAAGCCGGGGCCGACGCGGAAATCCTCGTCTTCCGCAACCTCACCGCCGGACACATCGCGGAATCCCTGACAACCCTCGCCGGAAAAATCCGCCAGTCCCGGATCCTCATGTTGCCCGGCGGCTTCAGCGCCGGTGACGAACCCGACGGCTCCGCAAGGTTCATCGCCACCGTCATCCGCAGCCCGCGCGTGGCCGATGCCATCATGGACCTTCTCAGGAACCGTGACGGCCTCATCCTCGGCATCTGCAACGGTTTCCAAGCCCTCATCAAGACCGGCCTCGTCCCCTACGGGGAAATCCGCGAGTCCGGCGCCGGCGCCCCCACGCTGGTCCACAACACCATCGGCCGCCACATCTCGCGCTATGCCCGCACCCGCGTGACCAGCACGCTCTCGCCATGGTTCTCCAACTGCAACGCCGGCGACATCCACACCATCCCGCTGTCCCACGGCGAGGGACGGTTCTTCGCCAGCAACGAAGTCATTTCCAATCTCGCCGCCAACGGCAAGGTGGCCA
>JBIJBN010000314.1:0-3309 GCA_044345175.1 Luteolibacter sp. | reverse complement strand
CCGCCGGTGCCGAGGTTGATGGTGGCCGCACCGGTGATGTCGAGCGTGCCGACGGTGTCGTCGAAGGTCGCCGCATCCAGCGTGGCTGTGCCGATCGAGACGGGGCCGGTGGAGAGCGCATCACTGTCTGCGAAGCGGAAGATGCCGCCGTTGATGATGGTCGGTCCGTCGTAGTAATAAGCCGCCGTGTTGCCATAGACCAGCGTGCCGGTGCCCGTCTTGGTGAGGCTGTAGTTGTTGCCGCTGTTTTCACGAATGCGGCGGATGGTGAGCGTGCCCGAGCCGTTGTGGTCGATGACAAGGTTGTTGTTCATCTGCGCCCGGCCGCCGACAGTCGTGGTGGTGATAATGACATTGGCGGTCGCTCCGGCATCCACCGTGATGGTGGAAGTGCCGGTGTTGGATTCGAAGGTGAGCTGCCTGCCGATGGTGTCGTTATTGTCCATCCGGATGGTCACATCGGCATCCGCGTCCGCATTGAACGTGAGCGAGCGGAGGGTTTTGCCGGTGCTTCCGAGGAAGGTGGCAAGGTTGCCAGCGCCCGATGCATAGAACACGCCATCCGCGGATGGGCTGTTGGGAACCGTGTTGGTATCCCAGTTTCCGGCCGTGCCCCAGTCACCGGTTTCGGAGCCGTCCCAGACGATGGGGTTTGCCGCGGTGTTGTAGGTCACCGAGTTGTCGGTGCTGGTGGAGGCGAAATTGCCTTCGACCACCACATTTGCGGCGATGCTCGCGATCACCGTGCCATTCGAGACCATGCCGCTGACGGCCACGTTGTAGGTGGTGCCGTCGTTGGGAGCGATTTCCGTCACCACCGCGGTGGTGGCTCCGGCGGTGCCGGAAAGCGTCACATCGGCATTTTCAAAGCCGGTGACCGGCTTGGAGAAAACCGCGGTGAAGTTGATCGGCGAAAGGGCCGCCGGATCAAACTGGCCAGTGGCCTGGTTGATTGCGACCACGGCGAGATCGCTGAAAGTCACGGTGTTGTCGGTGCTGGTGGAGGCGAAGTTGCCGCCATCCACCACGTCCGCGGCGATCGATGCGATCACCGTGCCGTTGCCGGTCATGCCGCTGACGGCCACGTTGTAGGTGGTGCCATTGTTGGGTGCGCTCTCCGTCACCAACGCGGTAGTCGCCCCGGCGGTGCCGGAAAGCGTCACATCGGCGTTTGCAAAGCCGGTCACCGCCTTGTTGAAGACCACAGTGAAGTTGATGGTCGTGCTGCTGGTCGGGTCGGCCTGGGTGGTGGCCTGGTTGATCGTCACGGTGGCTTTGGTGCTGGCTTGGGCGAGCAGGTAGCCATTCTCATCCAAGGAGAAGGAATCCAGGCCGGTGGCGCTGATTTGCGCGAGCTGGGTGGCCGTGAGGCCGTTGGCGGTGGTGCCGAAGCGCAGCGAGGTGCCGGAGACGAAGCTGCCGGTGATGGCCAGCGTGCCGCCAGTCCAGTCCACCGCGCTGCTGTCCGCGAAGGCCACTGCCGCGGAGGTGCCGCCGAGGTTGATGGTGGCCGCGCCGGTGACATCGAGCGTGCCGACCGTATGGCTGAAGTTGCCCGTGCCGAGGGTGCCATTGCCGATTCCCACAGGCCCCTCGGTGTGGAGCACGCCAGCCGCTGTGAGCCGGAACTCGCCACCCTCGATCAAGGTGCCGCCTTTGTAATAATAATTGGCCGTGGAGCCTTTTTGATACGTCACCAGGCCGGTGCCCCTCTTGGTCACCGAGTAGGTGTCATCGAAGCGCCTGAGGGTGGTGGCGTTGTCGAAATCCCTCATGCCGCGGATGTTGAGCGTGCCCGAACCGTTGTGATTCACCACGATCGGGTTGTTGAGTTCAATGCGGCCGGCGGACTGTCCGGAACGGATCACGATGCTGCCGGTGGCGCCCGCCGCGACCGTGATGTTCGACTCACCGGTATCCGACGAGAAGGTCATGATCGTTCCACTCGAGGTGCTAGCCGAAGTCGAGTTGAGCCAGATGTTCACCGCGCTGTCCACGTTTTCCGAAAAGCTGAGCGACCTGAGTGTGCGGCTTCCGGCCAGGTATGTCAGTGTCGTGTTGACCGAGTTGCCGAAGACAATGTCGGTGATGTTGCCGTATGTCGGATTGACATTGGGGTCCCAGTTGGCTGCGGTATTCCAAGCTCCAACGCCATCCCCTCCACCGTCCCAAGTGAAGGTCTGTGCGATGGCCGGGGCCGCGGCAAACGCCATGAGCAGCGCGGCGGTGAGGGATGTGTATCTGGATGTTCGAGTTTTCATGGATTTGGATGGGATGGTTCTAACAGACAAGGCCGGGGGCCGGGAGGGTTTGGGTTTGGATGTGGATTGGGTTGTCGGGGGGTGCGGGCGGACTTCAAGGGTGCGGGAAGGGCACAGGACCCACCGGAACACGAAGAGCCGGGAGGAGGAAAAAACGATGCTCTAGCGGCAAGCCGGGCGCTGCAGCAGCCGTGGAATCCAGCGAAAAGCAGGAAATGAACATCGGATTTTTAAAAAAATGGGTTTGCGCGCAATGCACCGTTAAGAAAGCCCATAATCGTTTCAGGCAGGGATTGCATTAAAAAATTCCGATTTAGTGAAAAAGTTTAGCGATTAGTTTCCCACTCTCCCGTCGCAGGATGGATCCGACAACTTGGCACAAGGGGTCTTGGCACTGCGGGCCCGGGGATCGGGAGGGGCAGGAAAATCCGGGTCCGGGCCGGAGGGGCCTGCTGCAGGGTGCAATCCCCTCCATCCCCGGGATAGGCCCGGATCAAGGTCCCGTGACCGCGAGGCGGACGAACTTGCGTGCGCCCAGCGGGGCCGGGAAGGTGTAGGTGACATTGTTGCCGCTCACCGCCACCGTGCCGCCCGGAACGCTCTCGGCGGTCCAGCCGCCGGCGAGCGTGTCGGACGTTTCCACGCGGAAATGCGTGCCATAAATACCCGTGTAGTCCGAGGCCTTGGTCCAGGTGATGCTGAGCACCCCGGCGGTGTTGACCACGGCGGGCAGGGCCGTCGGGCCGGTGCTGTCCGTGCCACCGCCGAGGAAGTATTCCACGCCGTTGGTCACGCCGTCGCCGTCGTGGTCGGCATCGAGGCCGCCTTCGGTGGCATTGAGTTGCTGCCACAGCGCGAAGCCGGCGACGGGCAAGGTGTAGCTCACTTCGTTGTCGGTGCTGGTGGAGGCTTCGTTGCCGCCGTCCACCACGTCTGCGGCGATGGTTGCGGTGACCGTGCCTTCGTCAGTCATGCCATTGACTGCTACCGTGTAGGTGGTGCCGCTGCCGGTCACTTCCGCGGTGGTGGCGCCGGCGGTGCCGCCGAG
>JBIJBN010000246.1:0-3350 GCA_044345175.1 Luteolibacter sp. | reverse complement strand
AGAGGCCGGCCAGGCGGGCAGCGAATTGCGCGCCAACGGCGAATGCCGGGCGTTTTTCCGGTTCCGCGAATCGCTCCGGCCCGGCGCGACCGCGGTGCTCAGGCGGCTTGAACACGACGGCATGTCACTGCACATCCTCTCGGGCGACCATCCGGACAAGGTCCGGCAGATGGCGGCAGCCCTCGGCCTGCCGGACGCCCGGGCGCTCGGCGGGCTCTCACCGGAGGAAAAAGCCGGCCGCGTCCGGGCGCTCGGCGCGCAGGACACGCTTTACCTCGGCGACGGCGCGAACGACTCACTGGCATTCGATGCTGCGCTGGTGACCGGCACACCGGTGGTGGACCGCAGCCTGCTGGAATCAAAGGCCGATTTCTACACGCTCGGCTCCGGGCTCGGATTCCTGCCTGGGCTGCTTGCCACTGCCAACGCCAGAACCCGCGCCGTGCGCGCGGCCTTCGGATTCGCCCTGGTTTACAATCTCACCACCGTGGCCGTCTCGATGGCCGGAAACATGAGCCCCCTGCTGGCTGCCGTGCTGATGCCATTGAGCTCGATCATCTCGATTGCGATTGTGGCGGGAATTTCCCGTGGGAAATCCCCGAACAATGGTTGAAATCCCTTCACGGGGCCGCTAGCCTGACTCCGTTTTCCCGCCATGTCCATGAAGCCCGCTGTTGTTCCACCCCATCAGGAATTCGAACATTCCCTGCTTCTGCGGATCGCCAATTCGGACCGATGCAAGATGTATCAGGAGGCTTTCCGGACGGCCACCGGCCTGCCGCTGCGGCTGGTGCCGGCGGATCCGGACGGCTGGTGCCTTGATGACCAGCGGGTCAACCGCAGTCCTTTTTGCGAAGCCATCAACCTCTGCCAAAGCGCCTGCGGTGCCTGCGTGGAAACCAACCGGCGGCTGATGAAGGAGGCGGAGGTGAACGGCCCCACCACTTGTCACTGCTTTGCCGGCCTGTGCGCCACGGCGGTGCCGGTCAAGCTGGGCGCCTCGGTGATCGGTTACCTCAAGACCGGCCAGGTCTTCAGCCAGACACCCACTCCCGAACAGTTCGAAAAACTGCTCGGCGCCATCGGCCGCAAGACGCTCGACAAGGCATCGCGGGAAAAACTCAAGACCGCATACATGCAGACGCGTTCTGTCGAACCGTTGCGCTACCAGAGCATGGTCACGCTTCTGGAGAGTTTCGCCGAACAGCTCAGCGATCATGCGGAGTCGCTCTCCATCATCGAGGAAGGCAGCGAACCGGCCGCCATCGCCAAGGCACGCAAATACATCCATGCACACCTCGACCAGCCGCTGCCGCTCGGACTGGTCGCGCGCGAGGCTGGCCTCAGCGAGTCTCACTTCTGCCGGCTTTTCAAGGATTCCTCCGGCCTCACGCTCACCGACTATGTGAACCGCTGCCGGATCGACTGGGCCAAACGCGAGTTGTTGAAACCTGAGGCGCGGATCTCCGAAATCGCATTCCTCATCGGCTACCAGTCGCTCTCGCAGTTCAACCGCAGTTTCGCGCGCATCGTCGGCCAGTCACCCACGCTCTACCGCCGTGAAAAACTCGAGCGCGCCGCGTCCTGAGACCCCCGGCCCGCACACGCCCACACGCACCGAAGCCCTGCCATCATGGAAGAACGCTACGAAATCCGGGGCAAGATCGGCCAAGGCGGCCTCGGTGCCGTCTACCGCGGATATGACACCCGGATGAGCCGCGAGGTGGCCATCAAGCGGATCTCCAAAAACACCGCGGACCCGGGACTGCAGGAGGAGTCCACCCGCCAGCTGGTCAAGGAGGCCGGCGCGCTGGCCTCGCTGCAGCACCCGCACATCGTCACCATCTACGATGTGGGCAGCGACGATGACGGCCCCTACGTGGTCATGGAGTTGATCAACGGCAAACCTCTGGACGAGCTGATCGAACGCGCGCCGCTCACCTGGCCGGATTTCAGGGAGCTGGCCATGCAGACGCAGGAGGCGCTCATCGCCGCCCATGAGCTGGAATTGATCCACAGCGACATCAAGCCCTCCAACCTGATGCTCACCTGGCTTCCTTCGGGAAAATTCCAGGTGAAGATCGTGGATTTCGGCCTCGCCACCCTCACCCGGTCGCAATCCCGGAAGGAGCTTGAGGAGATGGAGGCGGTCTTCGGCTCGATTTTCTTCATGGCGCCCGAACAGTTCGAGCGGGTGCCGCTGGATGCGCGCGCCGATCTTTATTCGATGGGATGCGTTTACTATCAGGCCCTCGCCGGCGTCTATCCGTTCGATGGAAAAACCGGGCAGGAGGTGATGCAGTCGCACCTTCAACACGCGGTGAGGCCGCTGCAGGAACTCCGTGCGGACATCCCGTCCTGGGTGTGCGACTGGGTGATGTGGCAAATCAACCGGCAGCCGCAGGACCGGCCCGAATCCGCCCGCGATTCACTCTCGGTTTTCCTTCAAAACGACAAAAAAGCCGGTGCTGCGGAACCGTCGCGCGCGGCCAACGGCCAGAAACGCCCGCGACTCATCATCCCGGGTGCGGGTCCGGCACCCGCCACTTCCATGCCCCTCACGGATCCTGCGGCAGCTCGTCCGGCACCGGCGGATGCCGTTCTGGAGACAGGCGGCGGCACCGACACGCCAGCGCAGGACGACGAACCCGGCAAGACGATCACCGCGCCCCAGCCGCTGCTCCCGCCCGAAGGCTCCAAACCCAGTGTCCACACGGCTCCCCAGGAACTGCCGCCGGCGGATGCAGTGCCCGCGCCGGCTCCAGCCGCGCCGGCTCCAGCCGCGGCGGCCGCACCCACGGTCCGGGTGCCCGCACCGGTCACGCCCCATCCGCCTGCCAAACGCAGGATGTCGAACTCCAGCAAAACCGCCATCGCGGCGATCCTCGGGCTGCTTGTGGTGCTTCTTTCATGGTATCTTCTCGAACTCAGCGGCAAGAGCCACGAGAACAAGCTCTACAATGAAATGATCGTCGCCGCCTCCAAAAGCGGCGTCACCGAGCTGCCCGTCAATTCCCGGAAACTCGAGCTCCTCCTCAATGCCGCCGCAAACACCGGCGTGGTCGAACATCGCCAGATGGTCTACAAGGCGCTCTCGCTTGCCAAAGCGACCGACGGCACCGATGTGGACGCGCGCATCGCCGCCTTCGCCACCACCCGGGAGATGCTTCCGGATGTGCGCGAAGTCCTGATCCGCGACGTCCTGCGCCTGCGCAAAAACCCCGCGGTGGTCTCCACCCTGCTCGCCTATGCCGCCGGTGGCGGCGCGGATTCCCGCTCCGCCGCGGCCGCGCTCAAGGCGGTCCGCTCCATGGCGGGCGATGAACAGTTCGGGGATTTGCTGGATTTGA
>JBIJBN010000261.1:0-3104 GCA_044345175.1 Luteolibacter sp. | reverse complement strand
GCGGGCATGTGGCAGAATGTGAAGTGGAAGGAAAGCATCTTTTCCATTTGGAGTAAAAAACAATCACTGTTTGGCAAATCACGGGTTTTGAGGCAGGGTGTGGCGCCATGATCCGCTTCCTGCACACTCGCATCCGCGTCCGCGATCTCGACCGCTCGGCCGCGTTTTACCAGCGCCTCGGCTATGTTTTGCGCGAGTTCAAGGACTCTCCGCAGGGCAACCGCCTCGCCTTTCTGGAACTGCCCGGCAACGATGTGTTTCTGGAGCTCTGTCATTCGCCGGACTACACCGCCACCTGCCCGGAGGACCTGATGCACACCGCGCTGGGCGTGCCGGACATCATCGGTTACTGTGACAAGGTTGAGAAAGCCGGCATTGAGATCTGGCCGTCCGGCTGGCGGGATAAATTCGCCTCCGGCGCGCGCAAGATGGCTTTTGTCACCGATCCTGACGGCTACGAGGTCGAGATCCTCGAGCAATGAGCGTGGCCTGCGGGGTGCCGGTGAATTGCCGTTTCCCTGATGCAGGCCCCCGATTAAGATGGCAACGACATGCGCCGCGCGGAAACCATCCACACCCGCCACCAGTCGCTGGAGATCTGGAAGTCCGCGCATGCCACCGAGTTCCGCGTGGCTGGTGCGATCCATGCCTCGTTTCACCAGCGGCGTTTCCTGACCGGTCTGGCATGGGACATGATTGCGGCATCCGCGTTGTTGGGAAAGCATGATCCGCCGCGCTCGGTGCTGATGCTCGGGCTGGCGGGCGGCACCGCATTCCGCATTCTGCGCCATTTGCTGCCGGACTGCCGGCTGACTGCGATTGACATCGATGCGGAGATCGTGGGGCTTGCGCGGCGGCACATGGGGTTGGATGCGCTCGGCATCGAGGTGGTCATCGGTGACGCGTATCCGTGGTTGATGAGGAACCGGCGCAGGTTTGACGTGGTGATCGACGACATTTACCTGGCTGGAAAAACCGATGTGTTCCGTCCGCAGGCGTGGGATTCCGGCATGTTGGGTTCGTTGCGCCGCGCCGTTGCGCCGGGCGGGGTGCTGGCGGTGAATCTGGTCACCGGTTGCGGCCACCGTGCGATGCAGTCGCTGACGCGGAACATTCTAACCGAATCATTTCCGCAGGTGCGGTCAGTCCGTTCGGCCGAGGCGATGAACGAGGTGTTGGTGGCCGGGGACGAGGTGGCTGCGGGGCGGCGTCTTGGTGGTTACCGCGGATGTTTCGCGGATGCGCGGGACCGGTGTCTGTGGGGGCGGTTGGAGGTGCGCAAGGTTCAGCAGGCGCGGCGGTTCCAGCGGAGCAGTTCCTGATAGCTGAGGCCCGAGCCGCCGAAGAGATCCAGCGCACTGCCCACGGTGACATCGATGTTTCCGCCGCTTGCGCTTTCGACGAGCCGGACATCATCCATGGATGACGCTCCGCCGGCGTAGGTGACGGGGATTTTGCCCCACTTTCCAAGCATTGAGACCAGCTCCGCGTCGATGCCGCGGCAGAGTCCCTCGACATCGGCCGCATGGATCAGGAACTCCGCGCAATGCGGCGCGAGCGCATCGAGTGCGGCGTGGGTGAGGTCCATGCGGGTGAGCGTCTGCCAGCGGTTCATTGCCACGGTCCAGCCGCGCGCGGTGCGGCGGCACGAGAGGTCGATGACGATGTGTTTGGCGCCGACTGTTTTGACGAGTGCCTCGAGCCGGGCTGGCTGGAAAGCGCCTTTGTCATCGAAGAGCGCGGAGGTGACGATCACGTGGCTGGCACCGGCATCGAGCCAGGCCGCGGCATTGCCGGTGTTGATTCCACCGCCGGCCTGCAGGCCGCCGGGCCATGCGGCGAGCGCCTCGCGGGCGGCCTTTTCATTGCCCGGGCCGAGCATGATGAGGTGGCCGCCGCCGAGTGCATCGCGCCGGAAGGTTTCCGCGAACCATGCGGACGGTTTGTCCGAGACGTGGTTTTCGGCAGGGCGGGAGCCGTCATCGCGGAGGCTGCCGCCGACGATTTGCTTCACCTTGCCCTGGTGGAGGTCGATGCACGGGCGGAAGCGTGTCATGGCATCCGGTGACGGGTTCGGTGTGGTGGCCTTGCGGCGTTCAGGAGCCGGCGCATGCCATGTAGCGCCGCTGTGCCTCGGCCTCGGCGTTGTGGGGTTTGGCGGTGTTTTCCGGGCGTGTGTCCGCGAGCAGCTCGTCACGGAACTTGGCGATGATCGCCTCCACCGGCCATGACGAGGCCTCGCCGAAGGCGCAGATCGTGCGGCCGTCGATCTGATAGGCCACGCTTTCGAGGGTTTCGAGATCCTGCGGGCTGGCATCGCCGGAGACGAGGCGGTCGGAGATTTTCCGCATCCATGCGGAGCCCTCGCGGCAGGGTGTGCACTGGCCGCAGGATTCGTGGGCGTAGAAGGCGTTGATGTTGTTGAGCACCCAGGACATTTTGCGCGAGTCATCGATGGCGATCACGCCGCCGGATCCGGCCATTGAGCCGCATGCGGCGAGGGTGTCGAAGTCGAGCGGGATGTCCCAGAATGCCAGTTCGCGGGTGCCGCCTTCCGGGGTCTTGATTTTGAACACCTCGTCGCAGCGCAGGATTTTGGATGACGAACCGCCGGGGATCACCGCCTTGAGTTCGCGGCCGTCCCTCGGGCCGCCGCAGACATCAAGCAACAGCTCGCGCATTGTGAGTTTGCCCACCTCGATTTCGAAGTAGCCGGGGTTTTTGACATCGCCCGAGACGCAGAGGATGCGGGTTCCGGTGTTGCGGGGCACGCCGAGTTTGGCGTATTCGTCGCCGCCCATGCGGATGATGTGTTTCACATGGCAGAGCGACTCGACGTTGTTGACGATGGTCGGGCACATGTAGAGGCCGAGCGCGGCGGGGAAATATGGTGGTTTGATGCGCGGGTAGGGGCGTTTGCCTTCGAGCGACTCGATCAGGCCGGTTTCCTCGCCGCAGATGTAGGCGCCGGCGCCGCGGTGGACATGGATTTCCAGGTTGAAGCCGGAGCCGAGGATGTTGTTGCCGACGAGGTTTCGGGCGCGGGCCTCATCGATGGCGTTTTCGATGATGCGGGCGGCATCGGGGAACTCCTCGCGGAGATA
>JBIJBN010000245.1:0-3403 GCA_044345175.1 Luteolibacter sp. | reverse complement strand
CCGCTGACGGCCACTTCGTCGCGCAGGTCCGGGTGGCCGTGATCGAACGGATGGGCGGGCAGCCAGTTGGGCGGCAGCTTGGGCGCCCTGGGATTGGCCGGCGGGAATGATTCGGGATCGGCGTGGTTGACGGCGCCGTATTTGGCGAGCAGTTCAGGAGTGCCGTCGCGGACGTCGTGGGGATGGGAGAAGCCGTAGTAGATGAGAAACGGCTTGGGATCCTTGGAGGACTCGCGCTGGTTGAGGTAGTCCATCACGCGGTCGCCGTGCCAGCCGCTGCCGCTTTCATGGGTGCCGCCGCGTTTCGTGGCGTCATGGAGCACGGTGAAAAGCCGGTTGGCGGCCTCGTAGCTGTTGCCCCTCTTGCAGGTGCGCATGGTGGCGTAGCCGGCGCGGTTGAAGACGGCGGGAATCGTCTGCTGCTCGAGGTTCGGCTGGCAGGGTGGTTCCGGCGTGGCGTGCGGTGAGATCGGCAGGTTCCAGACCATGCGGCCGCTCATGATCATGTGGCGCGAGGGCGTGCAGACCGCGCCCATGAACGAGCCCATGTGATAGGCGTTGTTGATTGTCATTCCCTGCGCGCCGAGCCTGTCGATGTGCGGGGTGTCCAGCGGGCTGTCCGGGTTGTAGAGCTTGAGGTCAAGGGGCGACTGGTCATCCACCAGGATGAAGAGGATGTTGGGCGGTTTCGATTCAGCGGCCACGGCATGGCAGCTGGCGATCGCGATCAGGGTCAGGATGGGAATCAGGGGTTTCATGGAGATCAGGTTATGAAGTGGCTGGCGGACAAGGGCCATGGGAAGAACCCGCGCATACCGAAGATTGCGGTTCTGTAAACGTGGTGCGGCTGCTGGTCAAGCGATGGGTGGACGAGCCCGGCACGTTGGCGGGCCGCCGGGTCTCCGTGCCGGGCATGCGGGCCGGGAGCCAGACGATGTTCGGACACCGGGCTGCCGCCCATGGGAAGGCGCAGGCAAGGATGGGCGCAGGGTTCATGACATCGTTGGCTTCGACATGGCGGGCCGCCGATCCCGCGTGCTCGGATCCATGCGGGATGACGCGTCTGGGATCGCGGACATGCCGCGGGCGGATCGGATACGATACGCGGCCGGACACGTTCTTTTTTCAAGATGATGGAGGTTTTCGCACAGGCGGACCGGGTGCCATCCGGCTGTGCATTTCAAAACGGCAGCGGGACAGCGGAAAGCATTGACTTCGAGGGTTGCCGTCTGCATGCCATTTCCGCAAGCGCCGCCGTGAAGATGGGTTTTCATCCACCCGCGGCCGCACGAACCCATCCTGAATCACATGAAGCGCCTTGCATTTTTCCTCCCTCTTCTTGCATCCCTCTCATTGGGCGGCATCCACGCTGCGGAAATCCACGTCGCCCCGGATGGTGATGACGCCAATCCGGGCAGCATGGAAAAGCCGATGAAAACCATCCAGGCCGCAGTGGACCGGATGAAGGCTGGCGACACCTGCCTGATCCGCGGCGGCACCTACCGCGAGTCCGTGAAGATCCGTGTTTCCGGAGAGCCCGGCAAGCCGGTGCGCATCGCGGCCTATCCGGGAGAGGAAGTGGTTCTGGACGGCACCGACGTGGCGGCCGGCCCATGGACGCGCCATCAGGGGTCCATCTACAAGACCCGGCTGCCCAAGGGCGTCGAACAGGTCTTCATCGGCCGCGACATGATGATCGAGGCGCGCTGGCCCAACATGGGATTCCACCAGATCTTCGACCGCAGCCGCTGGGCCGGCACCGACGAGGGAAGCTGGCACGGACTGCTTGTGAGCAAGGCGGTGGCGGAAACCGGAGTGGACTGGACCGGCGCCATGGCCTGCCTGAATGTGGCGCACCAGTGGTGGACGTGGAACCGGCCGATCCTCCGGCACGAGGCCGGATCCGGGCGACTGGAATACGCTGCCAACCTGGTGGGCCTGTGCCAGGACGATCCCGACCTCTACGAGGCCGATGATGGTGAAGACAACTTCATCAGGAGCTTCCACAAGGACCGCGACTCGCTCAAACGGGCATGGGAGAACGACTACTTCTACCTGTTCGGGAAACTCGAGGCGCTCGACGTCGAGAACGAGTGGTTCCAGGACCCGGAATCCGGCGAGTTTTATTTCCACGCGCCGGGCGGCGTCGACCCCTCCACGCTGGAGGTCCGCCACAAGGTCCGCGACATCGCGGTGCATGCCCAAGGCCGGCAGCATCTGGAGATCATCGGCATCCGCTTCTTCGCCACCACGTTCCAGCTGGACGACTGCAACCACTGCCTGGTCGAGAACTGCGAGCTGCTCTATCCGAGCTACACTCGCACCATCACGGAATACGATGAGGACCGGCGCGAGTCCGTGTTCACCAAGATCACCGGAGACCACAACACCGTGCGCCGCTGCGCGCTCGCCTATGCGAACAACCTCGGGCTGATGACCATGGGCAACTCGAACCTGGTGGAGAACTGCATCATCCACGATGTCAACTGGTTCGGGACGCTGATCTATCCGGCGCTGCAGCTCTCCGCGAGCCCGCGGCTGGGAGTCAACTGGTTCGACACCATCCAGTATCCGCCGACCGAGCGCACCTTCGAGAACACCGACGCCACCTCGTACGGCAATGTGGCGCGCCGCAACACGCTCTACAACTGCGGCAACAGCCTGCTGGTCTATCACGCCGCCAACAGCATCGTGGAATACAACCACGTCCATGACGGCGGGCGGGCCTGCAAGGATGTCTCGCTGATTTACGGCTGCTGGCCGTTCTCGCGCGGCAGCGTGGTGCGCTACAACTGGGTGCATGGATGCCGCACCGGCAGCCACGGCGGCCTCGGCATCCGCGCCGACGACCAGTCGCGCAACAACTACTTCCACCACAACGTGGTCTGGGACTGCGGCGGCGTGGGCATTGTCATCAAGGGCGAGGACAACCGCGTTTTCAACAACACCGTTTTCGACATCGGCACGCCGGAAAAACCCGAGATCTGCCTCAAGCTGCCGGTGGATGCCGAGCCGATCAAGGTGTTCGCGGTGCAGTGGCCGCAGCTGTTGCGGCAGAACCAGTGGTCGTTTGTCAAAAACAACGCGCTCCACCTGATCACCGGCCAATACGGCGCGACCGGGAAGTTCGGCCTGGTGGTCGCGGACTCGGATCGGATCAAGCACAACCACCGCAAGCCCGACGTGCGCTCGTTCCTCAGGGATCCGGACAATTTCGACTTCCGGCCCAAGGAAGGTTCCCCGCTGGTGGACGCCGGAGTCGAGGTACCGGGATACACCGATGGATTCAAGGGAGCCGCGCCGGACCTCGGTGCTTACGAGGCGGGTGGCGAATGGTGGAAACCGGGTGCCGACTGGAAG
The DNA here is from genome assembly GCA_044345175.1 of Luteolibacter sp. Taxonomy (GTDB): domain Bacteria; phylum Verrucomicrobiota; class Verrucomicrobiia; order Verrucomicrobiales; family Akkermansiaceae; genus Luteolibacter. The sequence goes on along the minus strand of JBIJBN010000245.1, from coordinate 43 downwards.
GAGAGTTTCACACTCCTGGAAAAACCCGATTGAGCGCGACGCG
>JBIJBN010000201.1:0-4130 GCA_044345175.1 Luteolibacter sp. | reverse complement strand
ATTCTCGGCAGCGAGGTGCTGCGCAGTGGTCCGGTGGTTTTCAGCGCGATCGCCCTGGGATATGGCCTGATGGGCGCGGGCGTGCTGATCGGGCTGCTGGCGGGGCGCGCGATCGGGCTGGAGAAAGGCACCGGCATGCGGGCGTTCGGCTTGGGCGCGGGCAGCCAGAATTTCGGTTTCACCGCGGTGCCGGTGGTGGAGATCCTGTGGGGCGCCGGCGCGCTCGGTGTGCTTTTCGTCCACAACATCGGCTGCGAGCTGCTGATGTGGACGGTGGGAGTGGCGGTGATGAGCGGGGCAGGGGGCATCTCGTGGCGCCGTCTGGTCAACGGGCCGGTGCTGGCGGTTTGCGCGGGCTTGTTGATGGTGGCCTTGGGCTGGGATGTCCATGTCACCGGACCGGCGCGCACCGCTCTCTCGATGATCGGTGCGGGCACGGTGCCGCTCGCGGTGTTGATCACCGGTTGCACGATCATGGATCTGGTCGGGGCGGAGCGGCCGACCATGAAAATCATCCTCGGATCCTCGCTGGTGCGTCTGGTCTTGTGCCCCGCGCTGATCCTGGCCTCTGCGAAATTCCTGCCGCTCGCCACCGAGTTGCGGGAGGTGCTGGTGGTGCAGGCCGCGATGCCCGCGGCGATGACGCCGATCATGCTGGCCCGCCTCTACGGAGGCAGGACGGCGATCGCCGCGCAGATCGTGGTCTTCACCACCGCGCTGAGCTTGTTTTCATTGCCGTGGATCATCACATTCGGCTGCCGCTGGATCGGTCTCAACCCGGTCCTGCCATAGCCCGGAACCCATTTTTCAATGCTGACCATGAAAGCGATCGGTGCCCGCCAGTTCCTGCCCGTTTCGGATCCGGCCTTTATGGTGGGTTTCGACGCCCCGATGCCGGTGCCCGGTCCGATGGACCTGAGGGTGCGTGTGCACGCCGTGGCCGTGAATCCGGTGGATACCAAGATCCGCGCATCACTCGGGGAGATTCCACAGGATCCCCCGCGCATCCTCGGCTGGGACGCGGCAGGCGTGGTGGAGGCCGTGGGCGCGGATGTGGCGGGATTCGCGCCGGGCGACGAGGTGTTTTACGCCGGCGATTTGTCACGCGCCGGATCCAATGCGGAGTTCCAGTCCGTGGATTTCCGCCTGGTGGCGCGCAAGCCGGTCACATGGACGTTCGAGCAATCCGCCGCCGTCCCGCTGGCGGCACTCACCGCATGGGAGTTGCTCTTCGAGCGCATGGGTGCGGATCCCGGCGGAAAATCCCGCGGCGGGCGCTTGCTTGTCATCAACGGCGCCGGGGGTGTGGGATCGGCGCTGATCCCGCTCGCACGCCACGCGGGACTTGAGGTGGTCGCCACGGCATCCCGCCCCGAAACACGCGCATGGTGTCTCTCACTCGGCGCGAACCATGTGATCAACCACCGCGAACCGCTGCGCCCGCAGGTCGAGCAACTCGGTATCCGGTCTTTTCCCTACATCGCCAATCTGTTCAACACCGAGGCATACTGGGATTGCACCGCGGACCTCATCGCGCCGTTCGGCACCCTAGGACTGATCGTCGAACCACGGGTGAAACTCCACATCGGCGATCCACTCAAGGCAAAGTGCGTGCGCATCGCATGGGAGTTCATGGCCGCCCGCTCACGCTTCCAATCACCCGACATGCACCTGCAGGGCCGCCACCTCGCGGATATCGCCGCACTCTGCGATGCCGGCATCTTTCCCCACATCCATACCCGCATTCTGGATCACCTCACCGTGGAAAACCTCCGCCTTGCCCACCGCGCCATGGAAGAGGGCCAAGCCCACGGAAAATGGGTCATCCATGTGCCCTGAAACCCACCCGCAGCATCGGAAAATTCCGAAGAAAAGGATTGCCTGCACACCCGTTTTGCCCCACTTTGGGGCGGATACCTCACAAAAAAAGGTAGATTACTAATGTTTATGCTTCCTGAACACGCTCCCTTCAATTCCGACCAAAAGCGGCTGTTGGAGTCGCTGATTGCAGGCCTCGATCCGACTCAGCGCGGCTGGCTGAGCGGTTTTCTGGCTGCGGGTCCGGCCATGGCCAGCGCAGCAGCGCCCGCGCAGTCCGGCAAACTGACCGTGCTTTACGGCACTGAATCCGGAAATTCGGAATCGCTGGCGGACCGGGCCGTGAAGGAGGCGAAAAAACGGGGTTTCCAGGCGCGCATGAGGAACATGGCGGATTGCACGGCGGCCGATCTTGAGGCGTCCTCCAGCCTGCTGGTGATCGTCTCCACGTGGGGTGATGGCGAGCCGCCGGAGACAGCCACGGGTTTTTACAAGGAGCTGATGGCTTCCAACAACCGGCTTGCCGCGGTCCGCTTTTCAGTTTGCGCGCTGGGAGACACCTCTTACGAGAAATTCTGCCAGACGGGGAAAGACATCGATTCCAAGCTCGAGTCGCTTGGCGCGATCCGCGTGGCGCCGCGGAAGGATTGTGATGTGGATTACGAGGATGCCTTTTGCGAATGGCTTGCGGGAGCTCTCTCGGCACTCGCGCCGGACCCGGCCGCCATGCCAGCCACGCCCGCAGCCGCCCCGGTGGTGGCCGCCGCAGAGTATGGCAAGAAGAACCCGTTTCCCGCGGAGCTTCTCGACAGGGTTCTGCTGAATGGCAGCGGTTCAAAAAAGGAAACCATCCATCTCGAGTTGTTACTCGCCGGCTCGGGCATGAATTACGAACCGGGAGACGCCCTCGCCGTGGTGCCTCACAACGCCCCGGATGTCGTCCAGGCGCTGCTCCATGCCGCCAAGCTTACCGGAGACGAGGAAATCAGCACCAAATCCGCCGATGGCCGCCGCCTGGCCGATGCCCTGCGCGAGGATTTCGACATCACCGCACTCTCCCGTGCCGTGCTCACCAAGCTGGCCGCGGCGGTGGAGTCCGCAGCGCTTCACGAACTGCTGGCCGATGACGCGAAAGAGCGTCTCAAGGCCTACATTCATGGCCGTGAAATCGTCGATGCCATCGAGGATTTCGCCCCCGGCGGATTGCCTGCAGCCACGCTCGCCGGCATGCTGCGCAAACTTCCGCCGCGCCTCTATTCCATCGCATCCAGCATGCTGGCACATCCGGACGAGGTGCACCTCACGGTTGCCGCCGTCCGCTATCAGGCCCACGGCCGCCGGCGCAAGGGCGTCTGCTCCACCTATCTCGCGGATCTGGTGACACCCGGCTCGAAGGTCCCCGTCTTCGTGCAGCCCAACAAGAATTTCCGCCTGCCCGCCGATGGTTCGACACCGGTCATCATGGTCGGCCCGGGCACCGGGATCGCGCCGTTCCGCGCGTTTGTCGAACACCGCGCCGCACTCGGTGCCGGCGGCCGCAACTGGTTGTTCATGGGCGACCAGCACTACCAGCACGACTTCCTCTATCAGCTCGAATGGCAGGATTACCTGCGGAGCGGCGCGCTCAACCGCATCGATGTTGCCTTCTCGCGCGACCAACCGGAGAAAATCTACGTGCAGCACCGCATCCTGGAACAAGGCCGGGAACTCTACGCATGGCTGGAGGAAGGCGCGCACTTCTACGTCTGCGGCGATGCGGGCAGGATGGCGGCGGACGTGCACGAGGCGCTGCTCTCGGTGGTCCGGACCCACGGCGGAAAATCACCGGAAGCCGCGGAAGGATACGTCGAAGACCTCAGGAAATCCAAACGCTACCAGCGTGACGTGTATTGATTCCAACACCCGAATTCACCAATCCCGTTTCCCATGTCCGAACCAAAGAAACTCTCCGCCAACGAATCCATCAAGGAGCGCAGCAACTACCTCCGCGGCACCATCGCCGAGGGGCTGGCCGACGTCGCGACCGGCGCGATGTCCGAGGACGACCAGCAGTTGCTCAAGTTCCACGGCACCTATCAGCAGGACGACCGCGACCAGCGCGCGGAACGACGCAGGCACAAGCTGGAAAAGGCGTATTCGTTCATGATCCGCATCCGCGTGCCCGGCGGTGTGGCCACTCCGGCCCAGTGGCTCGAGGTGGACCGCATGGCCAATGTTTTCGCCAACGGCACCATCAAGCTCACCACCCGCCAGGCCTTCCAGTTCCATGGCGTGATCAAGAGCAACCTCAAGCGCACCATCAGGGAGATCAA
>JBIJBN010000090.1:0-7196 GCA_044345175.1 Luteolibacter sp. | reverse complement strand
ACCGGACCGCCCTCGACACCATCGCGGCCTGCGGCGATGTCAACCGCAACGTGATGTGCAATCCGAACCCCCACCTCTCCGAAGTCCATGCGGAGGTGCTCAAGGTGGCGCAGGAGATTTCGGACCACCTCACGCCGCAGACCCGCGCCTATCATGAAATCTGGCTCGACGGCGAGAAAATCGAAACCTCCGAACAGGAGGTGGAACCGGTCTATGGCAAAACCTACCTGCCCCGGAAGTTCAAGATCACCATCGCCGTGCCGCCATCCAACGACGTGGACATCTACGCCAACTGCCTCTCGTTCATCGCCATCGTCGAGGACGGCAGGCTCGCCGGCTTCAACGTCGCGGTCGGAGGAGGCATGGGCGCCACCCACGGCAACGAGAAAACCTACCCGCGTCTGGCCGATGTGATCGGCTTCTGCACCGTGGAGCAGGCCGTCGATGTCGCGGAAAAAGTCGTCATGGTCCAGCGCGACTTCGGCGACCGCACCGACCGCAAGCACTCGCGCTTCAAATACACCGTGGACGACCACGGGCCGGAGTGGATCCTTGCCAAGCTCAACGAATACCTTGGCTACGGACTCGGCCCGGTGAGGCCGTTCAGCTTCGATGACAACGGCGACCGCTACGGCTGGGTGGAGGACAGGAACGGCAACTCGCACTGCACCCTGTTCATCCAGGGCGGACGCGTGCTCGACACGGCGGACTACCCGCTCATGACCGGCCTGCGCGAGATCGCCAAGGTCCATGACGGCGACTTCCGCCTCACCGCAAACCAGAACCTCATCATCGCCAACGTCAGCCCCGCAAGGCGCGCGGAAATCGAAAGGCTGATGCAGGCCCATGGCATCAGCGACAGCCATCTGAAAAGCGCGCTGCGGCTCAACTCGCTGGCATGCGTCGCGCTGCCCACCTGCGGACTCTCGCTCGCGGAGGCCGAGCGCTACCTGCCGGACCTGCTCGGCGAGCTGGAGGAGGTGATCGAGGAAAACGGTCTGCGCCACGATGCCATCACCATCCGCATGACCGGCTGCCCGAACGGCTGCGCCAGGCCATACATCGCGGAGATCGCCTTTGTCGGCCGCGCACCGGGGAAATACAACGTCTATCTCGGCGGCGGCTTCGCCGGCCAGCGGCTGGGCAAGCTCTACCGCGAAAGCGTGCCGGGCCAGTCGATCAAGGCGCTGCTCGCGCCGATCATCGCCCGCTACGCCCGCGAACGCGGCGCGGGCGAACGCTTCGGCGATTTCTGCATCCGCGCCGGATACGTCAACGCCACCACCCAAGGGCGCGATTTCCACCTCAACATCAAGCCGGAAGCACTCAACGCCTGAGGCCCATGCCGATGTCACCCGTCAAGTTCCACGCGGAGCCTGATTTCGATCCGGCGGCGCTCTCCGCCGAGGTCGCGCCGCTGCGCGCGGGCGAGCGCATCCGCCTGCTGCACGAGCGGCTCGGCGGACGGCTTGTCGCCACCACCAGCTTCGGCATCCAGGCGGCGGTGATGCTGCACCTGATCCATGAGAATGCGCCGGAGATCCCGATTGTCTTCATCGACACCGGCTACCTGTTTCCCGAGACCTACCGCTACATCGAGCAGCTCTCCGGCCTGTTGGAAAAACTCGACCTGCGGATCTATCAGCCGGCGGTCAGCGCCGCCCGCATGGAGGCGCTCTGGGGCAGGCTGTGGGAGGGCGGCAGCGTGGACATCGACCGCTACGCCACGATCACCAAGATCGAGCCGATGAACCGCGCCCTGCGCGACCTCGGGGCCGATGTCTGGCTCAGCGGCCTGCGGCGCTCCCAATCGAAGACGCGCAGCGACCGCCCGTTTGTCGAAAGGCAGAAGAAAACCCTCAAGGCCTATCCGATTCTCGACTGGGCCGATGCCCAGGTGGACCTCTATTTCCGCCAGCACGATCTGCCGCGGCACCCGCTTGCCGCGCGCGGATACCTCACCATGGGCGACTGGCACAGCACCCGGCCGGCCGAGGGCGGTGATGCCGAGTCCACGCGCTTCGACGGATTGAAATACGAGTGCGGGCTTCATCTGGATTCCGGCAGCTCGGATTTCCAGATTTGAGAAACCGCCGGCGTTTTTTGCTTGAGCTCCCGCACCCGCGCATTACCTCCGGTCTGCGGATGCGTCATCCCTTGCGTCAACTCGGCAAATGGCTGCTGGCCGGAGCGTTGTTCGTTTCCGTCGGCGGTCATCTGGCCGTGGTGCAGACCATGGCATGGGGGACCATGTTGATCTCCTATTCCCGCGACGCATCCCTCACCGAGGCGGCCCGCAAGACATTCGACGGCGGCCATCCCTGCGGAATGTGCAAGCTCGTCGAAAAATCCCGCGAGGATGAAAAGCGGCAGCCGCTCGTGAAGGCGGATGTCAAGCTGGACGTCGTGCTGCCCGCCGTGGTGCGCCTCAAATCACCTGCAGGCACCCCGCATGAGGTGCTGCTGCCGGATCTCCCCGGATCTTTCCGCGAGATGCATCCGGCCGCGCCTTACCGTCCGCCACGGCCAGCCTGACCGGCCGCCTGACCGGCCGCATGTTGTTTCCGCATCATGCGGAGTCACCCGCGCGTCCATGCGCTGCGGATTTTCCGGCATCGCCCCGTCGTGGCGTGTTTTTCCGGTTCCTGCCCGCCCGGTGCGCCGGGCCGGATCCCGGTGCCGGAGGATGCCATGCCGCGCGTGTTCGCCAAACCATCTTGTTTCATCATGCCCATGTCACACCCACACAGGGGATTCACCCTGCCCGAACTGCTGGTCGTCCTGCTGATCACCGCCTTGGCCGCATCGCTCGTGCGGCCCGTCGCAAGGCGCCTGGCCGACCGCGGCCATGCGGTGCGTTGCGCCGCCAACCTGCGCCAGATCGGTGTGGCGGTGATGGGGTATGCGGCGGACAACCACATGAGGCTTCCCGCGACGACGCACCAGCGGCGGCAAGGTGGGAAATCGTGGACGATCACGCTGCAGCCATACGCCGCCGGCACCCTTGCCTTCAAATGCCCGGAGGATCCGGACCAGCGCCGTCCCTACAGCTATCTGCTCAATGACTTCCTCACTCCGAATCCCGCGGGCGCGCCCGATCTGGATTTCTCCCGCCTGTCATCCATCCCGCGTCCCGAGGCGACGCTGATGTTCGGTGAGGCATCGCCATCCTACCGCGGCACCGACCACTTCCATTTTTCGCCATACCGGAATGGCGTGATGCCGGCCGCGGCCTTCGAAAGCCAGGTGGCCGCGCAAGCCCATGCAACCGGAGCCAACTATCTTTTTGTGGACGGCCATGTCGAAACCCTGAGCCGCAACGAGGCGCTGGAGCGTCTCTCCGCACCTGCCGCCGCCTTTATCCACCCCTCTGTCAAAACCACTCCCTGATATCCCATGAAAATCCTTCTGCCCCTGCTGATGATCATGACCGCCTCCCCGTTGGCGGCACACCGCCATTTCGCTGTCGGCATCATCGATGCCAATTCCAACGGCCAGCCCGATGCGGGCGAGGCCCTGCGCTTCGCGGACGGCGATCCGGAAGCCCATGTCTTCCGCCTTCTCTCCCGGCCTGTCGGCCAGCGTTGCGGCGGCCATTACATGCTCGATGAATCCCCGCGCACCCTCTTTCCAGCGGATGCGTTTTCCATCACCGTGCAGTCCGACGGACAATACGACCTGCCGGGTGCCCACCATCCCGCCACCGGTTCGTGGATCTGGGCGGAAATCGTGAGCGTGAGCGGTCCGGTGGGTTCGCTGTTCGGGTTCTGGGAAACCGGAGCCGACACACCGACGCACCTGCTGCCAGCCAACCAACCGGTGAACGCTGCGGCTTTCGTCCTCAGCGAAGGGATGGATGATGCCGGTGAGGATCCGGCCGGGCACATCCACGGACGCGCATGGACGGCGGACAAGCCGGGTGACTATCTCGTCGGAATCCGTCTGGTTGACCGCAGCACCAGCGGTCCGGGCGGCGGTCCGTGGCACCAGCCAAGCCGCATCCATTACCTTCGATTCACCGCGGGCCCTTCGTTCCAACCCCAAGTGCTCCGGTCGGATGCGGCGGTCACCCTGGTTTGGCCAAGCCGGATGGGCGTCTGGTCGGACCTTGGCGAGCAAGGCGTGCGGTTCCGCATCCTGCGCACCACGGGCCCCGCGGCGGGCTGGCAGCAGGTGGGGGAGGTGATCGGCACCACTGCGGACTCCGTATCGTTCACCGATCCCGCCCCGCCACCGGGAACCGCCCTCTACCGGCTGGCCTACGATTGGTCGGCCCCGTGATCTCCATTCCCGCATTTTCCAATCCTGAATCCATCAATCCACATGAAACCATCATTCATCATCCCATGGCTTGCCGTCTCCATCGCAAGCGCCCCGGCACACGTCAGCTACACCAACCGCGACCTTGGAACCTTCAGCCCGGGAAATGAAACCGCGGGTGCCACCCGGTCCGGAACCATCTCCAGCACTTTCGGTTGGGCATACTCGACGGACGACGACTTCGGCGACAGCCACCGCAACCGGGCATTCCGATTCTCCCTGCTCAACCCGGGCCAGGTGATGATCTCGGTGCAACGCACCGGCGCCGGCAACATCCTGCTGCCTGCATTCTCGATTTACTCGGGATTGACCCATCTCGCGCCGGAGGCGCTCGCCCATGACTCGAGCCCGCTCTCGCTGGTCTATCTCGCATCCCTTGGCGGCCCGCAGCCGAGGCAGGGTGCGTTTCACGCCTTGGGCGATTGGGCCATCGGCAATGAGGATGTCTACAACACACCGGGAGACCCGGCCAGTGGCATCGCCGTGCCCGCCAGCCTGAGAACGCTTGCTTATCAGGGCAACGCTGCAGACGGCAGCAGCGCGAACTTCGGTGGCGCCACAGGCATCAACGGCGATGGAATCGCGGACGGATTTGTCACCGGAACCTTCAACCTGCCGGCGGGCGATTTCACCCTGATGGTCGGAGGGGCTTCCTATCTAACCAATCCACCGCCGGGACCCTACACGTCATATCCGGTGGACGTGTCACTGTCGGTGATTCCCGAGCCGTCCACGATGTTGCTCGCCGCGGCGGCGGCTGTCGTCCTCACCCTGCGCTGCCGCCACCAGCCGCCGGGACCGCGCGCGCAGGGCGCCGCGTCATGATCTCCATTCCTCCCATGCCGTGGGTCAGCCGCCGGCTGGCGCGTCTCCCCCTCCCGGAAAGATCTTTGGAAAATTGGCAAAAAACCTGCTTTTCATCCCAAGTAGTTGACTATTCACTCAAAACCGCAGGCAGGAATCCGCCTGTTCCCGCGATCCTGTATCCCCGTCACCACCGCTACCCTTCATCCCCTCATGAAACCGCAGTCCCTTGTGAAATCCCGTCGCTGGGCCCTTCCCTTGTTTTTGTCCATGGTGTCTTCCTCCCATGCGGCCACACTTGCCGGATCCGACTTCACGCTTTTCACCGACGCCGCGCTCGTCGGCCAGGGAGGCTGGTTGCAATACAACACCCAGACAAGCGCCCCGCTTGCCGTCTCCTCGGGCCGTGTCACATGGAGCGGAGGTGTCACGGTGAACAACCAGGACGCATTCCTGCCATTTCCAGCGCAGGTCACCCAGCCGGTTTCGGACACGATTGTCCTCAATTTCGACGTATTGCTGAGTGTGAATGCGGCCTCCACGAGCAATCCTTCCTACTTCGCAGCGCTGAACACACTGACCACTTCCTCGACATCCGGCAATTTCCAGAATGCCCGGCTGGCTGCCCTCGCATCCGGTTCGGGTTTTGTCTTTGGTGCCAGGGTCAACGGACAGGGCGGATACCCGTTCTCATTCGGCACCAATGAGCTCACCTTGGGTCAGGACTATGCTTTGCGGGCCGAGATCCACATGGTCAGTGGAAATGCGAACGATTTCATCAACCTTTATGTGGGCCCGGATTTCGACAATCTCAGCTTTCATGCAACCGCCAGCTACGGCGTCGGCACCGTGACCGACCCTCTTTACGGAGCCATTATGCTCTCACAATTCGGCAGTGCGACTGTCTCGCAGCCCGGTGTTTCAATCGCCAGCATCAGCGTGACGCAGGTTCCGGAACCAACTGCGGCCATGCTTGGTTTGTTGGGACTGCTGGGCGCCACCGTCCGCCGCCGGCGTCAAGTGTCGCATCTGTGAAGAACCGCTCCGGGCGCTCGCGGCTGCAAAGGGACACCAATGATCGGGCCGTGGGCGGCTGATTGATTTTGGAACCGTTGAAGGCATTCAGCCGCGCTTCTCGCCATGGCGCGGCCTCACATGCCAGACTGAATGCCGGTTTGCCGCACATGGAATGGGGACATCCGTTCACATCGCGACATCATGCGGATATCCGGCTCACGGGCCGGTCACCGCGAGTCGGACGAACTTGCGCGCGCTCGGCGGGGTCGGGAAGGTGTAGGTCACGTTGTTGCCGTTCACAGCCACTGTGACGCCCACGCTCTCAGTGGTCCAGCCGCCTGCGAGCGTGTAGGACGTTTCCACGCGGAAGTCGGTGCCGTATGCGCCCGTGTAGTCCGCGGCCTTGGTCCAGGTGATGCTGAGCACCCCGGCGGTGTTGACCACGGCGGGCAGGGCCGTCGGGCCGCTGGTGTCCGCGCCACCGCCCAGGAAGTATTCCACACCATTGGACACGCCGTCGCCATCGTGGTCGAGGTCCAGCGCGCCGGAGGTGCCATTGAGCTGCTGCCACAGCGCGAACCCGGTGACGGGTGCGTAGGTGATTTCATTGTCGGTGCTGGTGGATGCTTCATTGCCGCCATCCACCACATCCACAGGAATCGATGCGGTCACCGTTCCGCTTCCAGTCATGCCGCTGACCTCGACCGTGTAAGTGGTGCCGCTGCCGGTGACCACCGCGGTGGTCGCGCCTGCCGTGCCTCCGGGAGTGACGTCGCTGCCGTCAAAGCTGGTCACGGATTCACTGAAGACCACGGTGAACTCGATGGGTGAAGTGGTTGTTGGGTCGGCCTGGCCGTCCTTCTGGTTGATCGTCACCGTGGGCTTGGTTCCACTGCTGGTGACGGTGACCTGCCCCGTCACGGGATCAAACGTGGCGGCTCCCAGTGCGGGATCGATCTCGATGGTGACACCCGGATCAATGTCCAGGTTCGGGGTGGCGAACAAATCCACCGTAAATGTCGCGGATGGTGTGATATCCGGGGACGGCACGATGC
>JBIJBN010000244.1:0-3439 GCA_044345175.1 Luteolibacter sp. | reverse complement strand
CGGCCTCGGTGGCGCCCTCGCGGATGGCGGCGATGTTGGGGATCTGGGACCCCTGGTGGTAGTGCAGCATCTTGAGGCAGCCGAGGTAGCCCGACTCCCTGAGGTGGTCGACCACGCCGATCACCTGCGCGGCGTTGAGGCCGAAGACCGACTTGTCGCCGGCGCTGTCCTGCCAGTGGCCGGAGCCGCGGGTGGAGAGGCGGACGCGCACGCCGAGGTTGGGCAGCACGCCGATCCGGCGCGAACGTTCGAGGATGAGTTCGAGTTCGCTGGGCATTTCCAGCACGAGCATGATGCGCAGGCCCATTTTCTGCGAATGCAGGGCGAGGTCGATGAACTCCTCGTCCTTGTAGCCGTTGCAGATGATGTAGGCCTCGGGGTCGTGCATGTGCGCGAGGGCGGCGATGAGTTCGGGTTTGGATCCGGCCTCGAGGCCGTAGTGATATCTTTTTCCGAACTCGGCGATCTCCTCGATCACCTGCCGCTGCTGGTTCACCTTGATCGGATATACGCCGCGGTATTCGCCGCGGTAGTTTGAATCGCTGATGGCCTTGCGGAACGACTCGTTGATCTCCGTGATGCGCGAGTGCAGCAGGTCACGGAAACGCAGCAGCACGGGCAGGTGGGTGCCGCGGTCGCGCAGGCCCTCGATGACTTCGAAAAGCGAGACCTCCTTGTGCACTTCGTCATCCTCGAGGCGCACGGTGACGTGGCCCTTGCGGTTCACGCCGAAGAAGCCATGGCCCCATGAATCGACGCCGTAGAGTTCGGCGGATTGATCCGGAGACCAGGCATTGGATGATTTTTTCCTCACGGTCTTGGAGGCGGCGGTGGTGGCGGAAGGAGGGGTCATGCGGGTGGCGGCGGTGGCGGGGCGGCGGATTGAAAGCGCAAAACGGCATGGAAAACCATCAAATTCATCCGTGGGGGTGCGCCGGTGGCGGCGGGGCACGGGTGGCGCTCAAGCCGTGGGCGGCTTCCAATCCGGGAAGGCCTCGCGCAGTTGCTTGCGGTGTTGATCCGCCTCGGTCTTGTCGCCTTGGGCATCGAGCGCGCGGATGAGTTTCCAGAGCGCGAGCGGTTTGAGATCCTTGTCCTCGTGGAAATTGACGACGATGAGGTATTCCGCCGAGGCCTTGCGCGGATCGCCGGCCTGCATTTCCAGATCGCCGAGCAGGATGCGCAGGCCCGCGCTGGTGCGGCCCTGCGGGCGCAGTGCGAGCGCCTCGTCGGCAGCCTTGCGCGCGTCCTTGAAGCGCTTGAGCTGGAACAAGGCCCTGCCGCGGTCGAGCAGGCCATCCGCTTTCCATGCGGGGTTGTCCTCCACGGCGAGCACGTTACCGGCGGCTTCCAGCGCGCCTTTGGAGTCACCGGTTTCCAACAGCGACTTGGCGAGGTAGCGCCAGACCTCCTTGGTGGTGGCGCGCGGTTCGTCCGGGGTGGCGATCAGCTTGAGGCAGCGTGCGGCGAGTTGATAGCCGCCGGAATTGTAGGACTGCATGGCGGACCATTGGAGGACCTGCTCGGGGATGTCCGATCCGTATCCGCCGTCGAGGGCGAGTTGGATTTCCGCGGCGAGCCGGGTGGCATCCTGCAGGGAGAAATATCCGAGCGACAGCAGCACGCCGGCGTGTTTGGCATACGCGCGCGGGCGCAGGGTGCGGGCTGTTTCAAGCCAGGCGACAGCGTCTTTGGGCGAGTTGGTTTTGACCATGCCCCAGCCGATCCAGTAGTTGGCCTCCGCCTTGTGTTTGTCATCCAGCGCGCGGATGTTCTGCAACAACCCCTTGTAGCGGCTGATCATGTCCGGGATGTTGTTTTCGGCGCGGCGCAGGCGGGCGGATTCGAGCCATGCGTAGGACGCGAGGTCCTCTGGGGCGCCCGCCTTGGTGAGCCGGTCGAAATCCGCGATGGCCTTCTGCGGTTCGGCGCTTTCGGCGTGGGCCTTGGCACGCTTGGCCACGGCGGACGGCACGCGGGGGTCGTCCGGATAGCTGGTGATGAACTCCCCGAGCGAGCGGATGGCGCCGGCATGATCGCCGGCCTCGGCAAGGCACCAGCCGCGCTGATAGAGCAGGCCGGGGCGGTTTTGATCACTGACCCGCCGGGCGTCGATCTCGCTGTATGCCTTGGCGGCCGCCTCGGTGCGTCCCTCGGCGAAAAGCGTCCCGGCCTTCATCATGAGCGCGGTGTGGATGCGTGCGTCGCCGGGGCGGAATTTGCGGTAGAGCTGGAGGAACGCGTCCACTTGTTCCGGGACATGGCGGCCTTCGATCTGGAAGAAGCACAACAGCCTGAAGTATGCGGCCTGGAAGGCGGTGTCCGACTGCGGTTTGACCTGCCGCTCGATTTCACGGAACAATCCGAGCGCCTCCGACGGCTGCTTGAGCCGCATGTGCGCGCGCCCGGCGATCATCAGTCGCGCGGCCTCCTTTTCGCCGCTGGATTTGACCGTGCTGCTGCGGAACACGCGGATGACCTCGCGGTATTCGTTTTTGGCGAAATGGTTGCCCATGAGCGCCGTCTGGGCGTCGGCGCGGAAGTCCTCCATTCCGGGTGTGCGCATCACGAGGTCGAGATACTGGTCCGCCACCGCGGTTTTTCCGAGCTGGGTGGCGGTGAGGGCGGCATGCAGCGCCGCCTCGCCGCGCACTTTGGGCAGGTAGGGGCCGTTGATGACCTGTTCGAACTGCCCGAACGCCTCCGCGGTCTTGCCGGCCTTGAGCGTGAGGTGGGCGATGGCGACCCTCGCCTGTCCGGCGAACAAGCCGCCGGCGGGGTCCTCGATGACCTGCTTGAAGCGCCCGATGGCCTCGCGGTCGCGGCCGAGCATGCGGTAGCAGTTGGCGGCGAAGTAGTTTCCGCGCGGGCGTTCCTCAGGCTTGGCGGCGCTGGCGGCGTAGCGCTCGAACATCGGCGCGGCGAAGGCGTATTCGCCCTTGTTGTAGTGGTCCGCGGCCAGGGTGTAGGCGGCGGCGGCGGCCCACTTGCCCCTGCCGTAGCGGTTGATCAGGGTGCTGAAGCAGCGTTTCGCATCGTCGATCCTGCCCGATTGGTAGTGGCTGTTGCCGAGATACCACCAGGCCATTTCCGCGTTCGGGTGATTGGGGAAGGCGGTGAGGTATTCGGTGAAGATCAGGGCCGCCCGCTGGTAGTATTCGGTGCGGTTGGCGAATACGGTGGCGCGCTGGGCGGAGTCGTAGAGGTTTTTTCCGCGCAGGAAAAAATCATGGGCGGCATCCGGTGCCAAGGTGGGATCCACCGGCGCCGCGCGCGGGACCTGGGCGGCCGCGGGGCAGGCGAGGAGCAGAACCAATGCAAGCGCGCGTTTCAAGATGCGGGGAGCTTCGGGTGGTTTCGATCGGCTTGCCAGACGAATCACTCGGCGGGCACCGGCCGCTGGGTGGCGAAAGAGATGTTCCAGATTCCGGCCTTCTGG
>JBIJBN010000243.1:0-3446 GCA_044345175.1 Luteolibacter sp. | reverse complement strand
GCCCGATCATGGGAAATCGCCTTCAGCGCCACTGGCCAGCCGGTTTCCATCACCCCCGGCTCCACCAGCGTGCCCGAACCCATCATCACCGCCGTCCGCCCGTCGCGCACACCGCACTCCCACCTGACGCGCAACCTCGTCACCGGAGTGGGGGAGCGCGCGTCGCTCACGGCTTCCGGCCGGCAGCTTGTCGCACTGCTCACGGATGATTTCCCAAGCCCGCCCGCCCAAGCCATGGAGCCGGGTGGCGGAAAACCCGAAGGCTGAACCCACCAACGACAAGCCCGCACCCGCATGAACGACCACACCCTTGCCAAACTCAACTCGCTCGGCCACTCGCTTCCCGCCGTGCCGGCCCCGGTGGCCGCATATGTCAACTGCGTCCGCAGCGGAAACCTGCTTTTCCTCTCCGGCGGCCTGCCGATCGACGACCGGAAAAAAGTGATCGGCAAGGTGCCAGACGGGGTTTCCATCGAGGAGGCGCGCGAGGCGGCGGCAATGATCGTGCTCAACCGGCTGGCGGTCATCCGCGCGGAGACCGGATCACTCGACAAGGTCCGCAGGATCGTCGCGCTCAACGGTTTTGTGAACTGCGGGCCGGATTTTCACGACCACCCGCAGGTCATCAACGGCGCGTCCGAACTGCTGGTCGCGGTTTTCGGCGATCGAGGCCGCCACTCGCGCACCGCTTTGGGAGCCCCATCGCTGCCGCTCAATGTCGCGGTGGAGATCAACATGGTGGTCGAGATCGACGATTGAGGCCGCCTTCACGGCGGCGGCAGATACATCTGCGGCGCGGCGTCACGGCGATGGAAAATCCGGTCCATCCGGTCGAGATACGCCGAGATCCCGTCATCGCGCAGGCGCGGGTTCTCCCTGAGCCGCTCTTTCAGCCGCTGGTAATCATCAAATGCACCGCTTGTCTCCCGAGCGCGCGTGATCTCGAACCAGTCGAGATAATCACGGGCACGTTCCGCGCGCGCCATCATGCCGCCGCGCGCCTCATCCAGGCGCGCCAGCTTTTCCGCCACACCATCCGTCCTGCCTCTCGCGATGGCATCCAGCACGGTTTGATATTCACCAAGCAGCGGCCGGTATGCGGGAAAACAGCGATAGCTCAGGCGCACCAGCGAGTCCTGCGCCTGCCGCACCGCTTCCGCACGCCCGGGCCCGTCCATGGCCGCGGCATCCGGCCATGATGACAACGGTTTCTGCACCGCGATGCCGTCCCCGCCGCGCACGTTCAACCGCAGCGCCTCGCCGAGCGCCGCCTCGCTCTGCGCGATGGTCAGGACATCCACCAGCGGATTCACCCCGCCCTTCGCCGCCAGTTGCAGCGCCCACCACTTGGCAAGACTGGACTCGGATAGATTCAATCCGGGAAAATGCTTCCGCAGCAGGACCGGCATCTCGCCCTCATGCGCCGCAGCCTCGGCCAGGAACCCGCGGAATTCCTCACGCCCCCTGGGTTGTTCCAACAGCGCCATCACCAATGCGCCGGATGACACCCGGAACGCCGCTCTCGACGCCCCATCCATCTCCTCGTGCGCCAACTCGTCCGTGGAGAAAAGCGCATCAAGCTTGAACAAGCCGCCATGCCTGAACAGCGCCTCGTAAAGACGCCGGTCGCTCTCGTTCAGGGACCATGAGGCCGCTTCGCACAATCCTTCCGCAAGCCATGGCGGCACCGACAACGCGCGGCCCTCCGCAGCCGCAGCGCCGGTGGCGAGAACCCTTTCATACAACAACGCCTTTGTAACCCCGCGCTTGAACCGCACCTGCTCAATGCCACGGCTCAAATGCACATCAATCCGCAGCCCGGCCACCCCCTCGACCACCAACAGGCTCATGACCACCGTGCGGGCCGGCATCGGATCACCCGCCGCACCATGCAGGCGGATCGCCACCGGAATCTTCCACTCGTCCTTGCCCGCGGTCACCCGCAACAACTCATCCTTGGTCTGTTCCGCCAACAGCGCCACCGACCCCCGCAGCAGACTGTCACCACCGATGACACGAAACTGTCCGGAGCGGCTCCGGACCTCCTCGATCGCGGCCGGAGCCTCCCCGCCCGCATCAGGCGCGCGCACAAGCTCCACCCCGGGCGAGAGTCCCGCCATCACCAGCCACACTACCGGAAGCAATCCCCGCATGAGTCATCTATGGGTTTCCATCCTCAACAACGCATCGGCATCCGGCACACGGGAGTCGAGCACAAGACGGCCTGGTTCGATCCTCACCCGCGCCATTTCCTCAAACGCAAGCCGGATCTCCTCGCGGCAGCTTTGCGCGAACGCGCGATAAGCCGGCATCACCAGAATCAAAAAACCCTGCGGCACCACCAATCTGCCGAAACGGCCGCCTTTCAATGGACGCGCCAAGCCCGCGCCATACGGCCCGCCGTGCAGCCCCACTTCCGTGCGCAGCCCTCCGGGCCCCTCGAACTGTTCGATCCGGATGAACATCGACACCGTAAACGGTTTGCCAAGAACCTTGCGCTCCATCACCAGCTCCGCAAACCCGTCTTCCAATCGCACCAACACCCGCTCCAAGGTCACCTTTCCGGAGAAAATCCCTCCCTGTCTTGCCTCAAGCGTCCGACCCAGCCACTGATTGATTTCCGCTTCCCCCAAGGTCAGCGAATGCCCCCGTTGCAGCGCACTCTCCAGCACGATCCTCATGTCCCGCGGTGCTCCGCCGGCTGACGAGGCACCGCCGATGTCCGACAAATCCTGCGGGCGCGCAATCGCGAGGCATGCGGCCGCAATCGCGCAAACCAACACCACAAAACCCATGCCCCAAAGCCTGCCAAGGCAGCCGCCGGGAGAACCGGATAGCGGGCGTGAATCCATCGGACGGCAGCTTAACCACACATCCCGGACTTTGCAAAGGCCGCCGCGCGACAGCCCCCGCCATCCGCACATTCAATCCGCCGGGGCCGCCGGAGGCGCGGTCGGCGCCGCCGCAGCCGCGGTGGATGCCCCACCCACAACCGCAGCCTCTCCCTTGCCGCCGCCATCACCCTTGGACGCACCGCCGTCCGCCCGGGCCGCCGCCTGATAGGCCGATGACCGGTAATCGGTTTGATAAAACCCGGCACCCTTGAAGATGATCCCGCCACCCGTCCCAAGCAGGCGCTTCACCAGCCCGCCACACGCCGGGTCACGGCACTCCGTGAGCTTCGCATCATTCATGCTCTGGAACACCTCGAAACGGCCCCCGCACTTCTGACATTCGTAATCGTATCTCGGCATGGCTTGCGCGCATACGGATAACACCTTTGCCGGATCGCGCAACCCTCCTCTTGCACCAAACCCCTGCCTCGTCACCCGCCGCGCACATGGCGACGGGGCGGTGGAGGCGCTCGGGCACTTTTTCGCGGCGGCAGGCGGCATTGCGGCAAAAAAAGAGCCCCGTCCGTGATTTCCACGGACGGGGCGCATGCC
>JBIJBN010000242.1:0-3450 GCA_044345175.1 Luteolibacter sp. | reverse complement strand
AATGCTTTCTGCCAATCCAGTCCGGCGTCGGCAATGTCGCCAATGCCGTGCTCGGGGCGATGGGCGAACATCCGGAAATCCCGCGCTTCCATATGTATTCCGAAGTCATCCAGGATTCGGTGATCGATCTCGTCAGGCAGGACCGCTGCGGCTTTGTCTCCGGTGTCTCGCTCACCGTCACGGATCCGGTCCTTCAGGGGATTTATGACAATCTGGACTTCTTCCGCGGCCGCCTGCTGCTGCGGCCGCAGGAAATCGCCAACAACCCGGAAGTCGTCCGCCGCATCGGAATCATCTCGATCAACACAGCGCTCGAGGCGGACATCTTCGGCAACATCAACTCCACCCACGTGCTCGGCCAGAAAATGATGAACGGCATCGGCGGCTCCGGAGACTTCACCCGCAACGCATACATCTCCATCTTCACCTGCCCGTCCACCGCCAAGGACGGGAAAATCTCGGCCATCGTCCCGATGTGCTCGCACATGGACCACAGCGAGCACTCGGTGCAGGTGCTGGTCACCGAGCACGGGGTGGCGGACTTCCGCGGCAAGGACCCCCGCGAGCGCGCCGAGGCGGTGATCAACCACTGTGTGGACCCCTCATACAAGGATCTGCTGTGGAGGTATTTCCACCTCACGGAGAACGGCCACACCCCGCAATCCTTCCGCTCCGCGTTCGCCTTCCACGAGACGTTTCTCGAAACCGGCGACATGCGCAACACAAGGTTCTGATCCGGAATTCCAAACCACCCTCCCCAATGTCCCGTCTTCTCTCCGAATTTCCCGCACATACCTACGATCAATGGCATGCCGCCGCGGAGGCCCTGCTCAAGGGTGCGGACTTCGATCAAAAACTCGTCACCAAAACCTACGAGGGCATCACCATCCAGCCGATCCACCGCCGCGAGGACATCGCCGGATTGCCACACCGCACGCACTTCCCCGGCAGCGGCTCGCTGGTCCGCGGCAGCCACGCCGGTGGATTCCTCAAGACCGGTTGGGAAGTCTCGCAGGAACTCCGCGCAGCCACCCCGGAGGCCCTCAATTCACTCATCCACGAAGGTCTCAACGGCGGGCAATCCGAACTCAACATCAGCATCGGCTGCGGCCAGGACGATTGCTGCACCGGCGGCACGCGCATCGACAGCACTGCAGGCCTAAGGATTGCCCTCGACGGCGTGGCACTCGATTCCATCTCCACTTGGTGGCAGGGCGGCCCGGCCTGCGTGGCCAATGCAGCCATGGTCATCGCCGCGGCCGCGGAAACGGGCGTGCCCGCCGCAAGCCTGCGCGGCGGCTTCGAGAACGACCCGCTCGGCCAGCTCGCAACCAAAGGAATCTCACGCCAACCGCTCGCCCTGCGCTACGACCACATGGCGGCCCTCACCGACTACGCCGCAAGCAACGCCCCCGGTCTGCGCACGATCAGCGTCACCGGCGACGTCTGGCACAATGCCGGCGCCACCGCCACCCAGGAACTCGGCCATGTGATCGCAACGGCCGTCTCATACATCGGGGAAATGGCCGACCGCGGCCTGAGCCCCGCCGCCGTGATGCCGCGCATCCGCATCCGCCTCGCCGTGGGCTCGGATTATTTCATGGAGATCGCCAAGATCCGCGCCGCACGCTGGCTCTGGAGCAGACTGGCCGCTGCCTATGGGGTGGAAAACGCTTCCGTCCACATCCACGCATCCACCTCGCGCTGGAACAAAACAACCTACGACGCGCACACCAACATGCTGCGCGCCACCGCAGAGGCCTTCGCCGCCGTGGTCGCCGGCGTGGACAGCCTGCACATCGGGCCGTTCGATGAAATCTCCGGCACGACCGACGCATTCTCACGCCGCATCGCGCGCAACCTCCACACGATCCTGCGCGAGGAGTGCGGGCTCGACCGCGTGATCGACCCCGCAGGCGGATCGTATTACATCGAATGGCTCACCGACCGGGTCGCGGCGGAATCATGGGCGGTTTTCCAAAACATCGAACGGCAGGGCGGCATGCAGGCCGCACTCATGGCAGGCAGCGCCCAACAGGCGGTCCACGAAGTCTGCAACACCAAGCTCCGGAACATCCGCCGCCGCAAGGACAAGATCGTCGGCGCCAACATGTATCCGGACCTCAAAGGGAAAAAACTCGTTGTCCGCACGGTCGATTGCCGTGCCGGACAGGATGTCCCCGGCGCACCCGCGCCACAGCAGCTTGACATCACGCCATCCGCCACATCGGCCATGGTCGAACAGGCGGTCACCGCCGCATTGGCCGGCGCCAGCCGGCTCTCGCTGGCGATCTCCACCGGATTCGTCTGCGAGGAATCCGGCCCCACCGTCACCGCACTGCCGCCGCGCCGCGCCGCTGAGGAATACGAGGCCCTGCGCGACGCATCCGCCGCCTTCACCGCGAAAAACGGAGCCGCTCCCGCGATCCTCCAGATCAATATCGGACCCTCGCGCAAATACCGGCTGCGCGCCGACTGGACCGCCTCCTTCTTCGAGGCCGCAGGCTTCGCCGTCGATGGCAAACGCGACTTCAATGGCATCGACGATGCCGTGGCTGCCGTGAAGCAGTCCGCCGCTACCATCGCCGTCATCACTTCGGACGACGCCACCTACCTCGAAACCGCGGAGGCACTCGCCCGGGCCGTCAAGTCCGCCAATCCCTCCCTCCACCTCCTTCTCGCCGGCGCACCGGGCGACAACGAGACAGCCTGGCGCGCCGCCGGCATCGACAACTTTGTCAACGTCCGCAGCAACAACTACGAACTCAACGAACAGCTCCTCAAAATCGCAGGAGTCTGGTGAACCATACCATGGTTCCGCCTCCATGATCCTTTGACCACCTTACCCTCATGAGCCGCCCCGCATTTGCAGAAATCCCCTACACCGCCGCCCCGTCCGAAACCGGTCGCGCGGAATGGACCGCCGCACTGGAAAAGGAACACGGCAGACCGATCGGCGAAATCATCTGGGACACCATGGAGAAAATCCCGGTCAAACCGCTCTACACCGCGGACGACCTCGCGGACATGGAACACCTCGACTATCAGGCAGGCATCGCCCCGTTCCTCCGCGGCCCCTACGCCACGATGTATTGCTTCCAACCATGGACGATCCGCCAATACGCCGGATTCTCCACCGCCGAGGAGTCCAACGCCTTCTACCGCCGCAACCTCGCCGCCGGACAAAAGGGCCTCTCGGTCGCCTTCGACCTCGCAACCCACCGCGGCTACGACTCGGACCACGAGCGCGTCGTCGGCGACGTCGGCAAGGCCGGCGTGGCCATCGATTCGATCCTCGACATGAAGATCCTCTTCGACGGCATCCCGCTCGACAAGGTCTCGGTCTCCATGACGATGAACGGCGCGGTGCTCCCGGTGCTCGCCTTCTACATCGTCACCGCTCTGGAACAGGGGGCCACGCTTGACCAGCTTTCCGGCACGATCCAGAAC
>JBIJBN010000240.1:0-3471 GCA_044345175.1 Luteolibacter sp. | reverse complement strand
CTGGACGCTCTGTGGTACGGGCGGTCGGCGGTGAACATGGTGTTCGGAAAGACAGATGATGTGGTCTACATCCGCGACTGGCTACCGATCCACGGCGACAGCCTGACCATGACCGAACTGGGGCAGTTGGGCCTGAAGGTCGGCCCGAGGTACTACACGCAGACCATCGGTGGCGTGCAGCCGGATACCGACAAGATCAACGGCACCGTCATAGGTTGGGACAGCCGGGTGCTTCCGCTGGACGATCAGCAGCGGGCGACGATTGCCCTGCACACCTATCAGCAGCAGGGCGTGGACTTCGATGACCCATACGAGGCCGAGAACGCATATCTCGGTCGCGGCATGCGGGATCTGGTTTGGTACTACTGGTCGCTGAAGCAGGCGGCGCTCCAGAATTGGGCCACCTACATCGAGCGATACAGCAGCGGCATCCGCGTGGGCAACTACCCCGTGGGCAACGAGCAGGCGAAGGCCGACATGGAAACGGCCATGCAGAACTTGCTCGGCGATGTCAGCGTGTTGATCCCGAAGAATGCGGACGGCACGGATGCGGGCTTCGGCCTGTCGATCATGGAGCCCAACGGCGGCAACGCCGAGGCGTTCGCCAAGATGGTCGAGTACCTGACGGAGAACATCAAGGAGGTCATCCTCGGCCAGACGGGCAGCAGCCAAGCGGTCAGCACCGGGCTTGGCAGCAGCATCGGCGACCAGCACGCCGCGACGCTCAACCGGCAGATGACCTATGTGGCAAACGCTCTGGCGGAAACGATGACCCGCGAGGTGGTCACGCCGCTGTTCCGAATGAACTTCGGCGATGACGGCGTGCCCCCGCAGTTCTCTTTCAGCGTCAGCAAGCCGAACCCCGACGAGTACATGAAGGCCATCGAGTCCTTCACGAAGTTGGGCGGTCGGGTGTCTGAGCGTGAGGCCCGGAAGGTGCTGGGGCTGGCCGAGCCGGAGGAGGATGAATCCGTGCTTCAGGCTCCTGCCGAGGGCGGAATGGCCCCGCTGGATGTCCGTCCGATGGGATCGGAGCCGGAGCCGACCGAGCCCGAGGCCCGCGTGAGCGTGAGCGAGGAGGATGACGGCGAGCCGACGCCGTTCGCCAAGGATCGCTTCGCCCTGTCGGATGTTGACCTGACCCCGACCGAGGCGATGGCGAACGCTGCCAAGCGTGGGTTGGAACTGCGGCGGAAGCATGGCAGGGGCGGCACCGAGGTTGGCGTGGCCCGTGCCCGCGACCTGTCGAACCGCAAGACGCTCTCGCCTTCCACCGTGCGGCGGATGCACAGTTACTTCGCCCGGCACGAGGTGGACAAGCAGGGCGAGGGCTGGGGCAAGGACTCTGCCGGGTATATCGCTTGGCTCTTGTGGGGGGGAGATCCCGGCAAGTCGTTTGCAGCCCGCAAGGTGAAGGAACTCGACCGAGCCGAAGGCAAGGACGAGAACGCCGCCGAGGACGATGCCGTGGGCCGGAAGATCGCCGTGCTTCGCGGCGAGGGCTACCCGCAGGATCAGGCGGTCGCCATCGCCCTGTCCATGCAGCGCCGGGGTGAACTGCACCAGAAGAAGGGCCGCAAGACCAAGGCCAGCAAGACCCGTCGCCGCAAGTGACCGAGATCGAACGCATCTATCGGCATGGCATCGCGGAGGCGGGCCGCTGGTATCGGGCCGCGCTCGCGGCTCAGGTACGCGAGGAGCCCGAGGACGCCGAGGAGGCGTGGGACAGGTACGCGGAGGCTATGGGCCGGGTGCTGACCCTCGCGGCTCTCGCGGGCGAGGCACAGGCCCACGCGGCGGCGAAGAAGCAGGGTGCCGAGTGGGAGGCCGAGGACTGGCCCGAGGACAAGCCAGCCAAGTTCGCCGTGGCAAAGCCGTCGTTTGAGGTGGGGACATGGTGGGAGGCTGTCCGGAAGTTCCGGGGACGCATCCCGATGTCGTGGCGGACGGTGCAACGCATCCGGAGGGAGATGCGGCGGCTTTCGGAGCGGCTGGCCCGGTCGGAGAGCAAGACGGCCATCCGAGATCTGGAGAAGCGTCTGGAGGCTCTACGGGCCGTCCTGCGGGGCGGCTTCAGGGCCAAGGGTGCAACGGCTGCACAGGCCCGGCGGCTACAGGAACTCATCGCCCAAGCGATTGAGAGCCGTACCACGCCGAAGGGGCTCAAGACGGCGGCGCTGTCCAAGTTCATCCGCCGGGCACAGGTCGAGGGCATCATCGGAATGACCTCCGCACGGCTGGAAACCGTGTACCGGACGAATGTTGCCAGCGCCTACAACGACGCGACCGTGGACGCGATGGAGGGTGCGGATGTCGCCCGGTGGGCACCTCTGCTGCGGCTGGTCGAGATCCACGACCAGCGAACCCGTGGTGCGCCGGGTGGCGTCTACCGTCCCAAGGGCAAGTCGCGGAACCCCGGCTCGCACTGGCAGATGGACGGCTACATCGCCACGGCTGAGGACTTCAGGCGACAGGGGTTGGTGCCGCCTAACGGATTCAACTGCCGTGGTTCACTGGAGCCGGTGACCTTTGACGAGGCCGAGGGCATGGGCTTGGTGAAGCGGGACGGAACCCTAGATCGGCGTGCGTTGGATCGGTATAACGCACGGAGGCAGCAGATCATCGACAGAGGCGAGTACCCAGACCCCGGATTCAAACGATGACGAACAAGGCAGAGGACAAGTTCTACTTTGGCAAGCCCGGCCAGCCTGAACGGTTTGCAAAGATTGATGGCAGCGTGACATCGGTTGCTTTGGCAAACCCATACCTGTCCAACATTCCGCTGATCTTGAAGGATGGTCGGAGAGTTACTGCCACTCGGAAGGATGGAAGATGGAGCATTGCGGAAATGCCGGAAATCCCTGCAAGGCGAGCCACAACCATTTACGCCTTTGTCGAACAACTCAACCGAGAAGGCTTCTCCCGCCCCGGCCAGCCCGAGCGGTTCAGTCGAATCGACTCAATGCTGTCGGATGCGTCTGCATATGTTGCAGACGGAAGTGATGAAGCAAGCGGAATCTTGAGCGATCTAATCAAGGAACGGAATCGCGGAACGCTGTCGCAAGAACAAGTAAGGCAGTTGAACAACATCATTCGCGAGGCTCGCGCAATGGGAGTGTTCTCTTGCCCCGGCCAGCCCGACAAGTTTGACGCATCCAGCCTGAACCGTGGAGACTTCGCGGAGGCCAGCACTTCGCCCATGCTCGGCAAGTTGCTCGCGGCGAAGGTGATGCCCGAGGGCGGATGGCGTGCTGTGCAGGTGGGCAGCGATACCCTTGTGATTTCGTTTGAGGATGCAGACTTGGCTAGTGACTTCGGACGCCGCGTGGCGACGAAGGGCTACAACGCGACGAGCCCGGTGCAGGCCATCGGCCGGTACTGGAATGTGGAGGTGAAGAATGGTAAGTGACGCAGACGCATACGACCGCGGAGTGAAGATTTCTCAAACTGGTCTTATTCCAAACTTCCGTG
>JBIJBN010000239.1:0-3474 GCA_044345175.1 Luteolibacter sp. | reverse complement strand
GGTCGAGGAAGTCGCGCCGCACCTGTGTCACAGCCGCTATGGCGAGGCGCACTGGGATGAGGAGCAGGGCGCGGTGTATGGCAGGGAAACGGTGACCTGCGGCGGCCTGCCGGTGGTGTCCGGCAGGCGTGTGCACTACGGCCGGGTGGACCCGCGCGCGGCGCGCGGCGTGTTCCTGCGCGAAGGTCTGTTAGGCGGCGGGTTGCGCAGGCGCTGCCGCTTTCTGGATCAACTGGAGGAATGGCGCGACGGGATCACCGCGATGGAGGAGAAGCTGCGGCGGCCGGGCGGACTGTGGAGCGAGGAAGCGGTGCTGCGCTTCTGCGAGGAGCACATTCCCGATCACATCCACACCGCGGCGGCGTTCCACCAATGGCTCGCGGCACGCGCGGAGCCGCTCACACTCACCCTCGCGGATGTGCTCGATGAGGACCCGGAGACGCTCGGCCTGGATTTGTTTCCGGACACGCTCACGCACGCCGGCGGCGGGTATCCCCTGTATTACCGGACCGCGCCCGGCGAGCGTGATGATGGCGTGACCATCGGCGTGCACATCGACCAACTGCCGCAGCTGCCGGATTGGCTGCCGGATTGGGGTGTGGACGGCCAGTTGCGCGAACGCGTGGAGATCCTGCTGCGCTCGCTGCCCAAGGACCACCGCCGCAACTGCCAGCCGATCGCGCGCGTTGCCGGTGGTTTCGCGGAGCTGTGGTGCCGCGCGCCGAAGGAGGCGCCGCTGTTGCTCGCCTTGTCGGAGCATGTGGCGCAAAGCACCGGCGCGGTGGTGCCGGTGGATGCGTTCGACAGGTCGCGCCTGCCGCCGCATCTCGTCACCAAAATCTGGGTCTGTGACGATGACGGCAACGAGCTCGCGATGGGCACGGATGTGGCGGAACTCAAACTGCGGCTTTCCGCGGCACTGCGCGAGCGCTTCGAGGCCGCTGCCAACGAGGACATCGAACGCCGCGGCATCAGCTCGTGGGATGGCGAGGCGCTTCCCGCACGCGTCGAGACCGCCGCCGGCCCGGCATTCCCCGCGCTGGTGGACGAGGGTGAAACCGTGGGCATCCGCGCCTTCGCCAGCGAGGCGGAGGCGGCTGAATCGCACCGCGCCGGCGGCGCGCGGCTGCTGTGCGTCGCACACCCGGCGCAGGCGGATCACCTGCGCGGCAGGTTTCCGCTCGGCAACCACATGGGCGAATTCATGTTGCGCCACCTCGGCGCGGGCGGCACATCACTGGATGATCTCATCCTGTTAGCCGCCGAGGGCGCCGCCGCCGGAGTTTTCCCGAAATCCCCGGACGCATTTCATGCCGCCGCCGCAACGGCCCGCGGCCGGTGGTTTGACGCGGCATCGGAAATCGGCCAAAGCATCGGCGCGATCACCGCGCTGCTTCCGGAAACGCACGAGTGGCTCGCCCGCCATCAAAACGACCGCAACCTCGGCCCGATCGCCGAGGACATCGGCGAGCAGCTCATGTGGTTGTTCCGCCCGCGCTTCGCCTGGCGCGCGGGATTCAGCGGGTTGTGCGATTATCCGCGGCGCCTGCGCGCGATCCGCTCGCGCCTCGGACGGGTCGCCTCGCTGCCGATTGTGAAGGATCTGGATAAAATGGAGCGCCTGCGCCGGCTCTGGCAGCCGTGGTTCAGGCAGTGGTCGGCCACGCCGGACGACCCCGCGCTGTGGCCCGTGGGATGGGCGCTTGAGGAGCTGCGGGTCTCGTTGTTCGCACCGGATGTGCCGTGCATCACCAAAGTTTCTGAAAAATCCATCGAGCGCATGATCTCCCATCCGGGCGCTTGCAAATCCGGCTGAGCTGCCCGTTACTGAATGCGCACTCCGCCCGTTTCACCCGGGCCATCCCTCCCTGACCGGTCATCGCTTCATGATCCGCGCCCTCATCCGTTGTTCGCCATGCCTCGCCACCATCGTCGTGGCTCAGGCGGTGGAGCCTCCCGGAATCCTGATCGGGAAACGCCCGTTCGCCGTCCGCCACACAGTCACCGCCATCGCACTGCCGGAACAAGTGCTCCACATCACCCTCAACCCGGATGCATGGGGGCCCGACGCGGTCACATTCATCGCAACCCATGGCAGCCGCGTCTCCAAGGGCGAGCGGTTGGTCACAACCAACCCGGATGCCATCGCGGACAAGACAAGCGACCTGCGCCGCATGATCGATGCCCGTGCCGATGAAATCGCACTGGCCGAACTTGCATTGAGGGATCTTGAACAAACGGCGCCACACCGGCTGGAACAATTGAAACGCGCCGCCGCCGATGCGCGCGACGACCTCGCGCATTTCGGGGAAATCCGGCGCAAGGCCGTGGCGGAGACCGCGGAACACAAGCTGCGGGCCGCCGAACTCGCGCTCGCAGATGCGCGCGGCAATGATCCACCCGTGAATCCGCCGGACCATGCCGGCACCCGCACGCAGGACGCGCGGATCAAGGCGGCGGAGTTCGAATGGCGGATGCGCAAGTCCGAACTGACCCGCACGCTTGAGGTGCTCCTGCCGCGCGAGGCAGCCCGCCTCGCCGATGCCGCGCGCGATGCCGCACACGCCCTCACCCGCTTCGAACAGGAATCGCCGCTGGCCATCGCACGCGCCCGGTCCGCGCTCGCGCTGCTCAAGGCCGCCATCGGGCGCGACCAACGTGAACTTGCCGGACTCGAAGCGGAACAATCACGCTTTCCATTCACCGCCCCGGCGGAAGGATGGTTCCACCACGGCGACATCCGCAACGGCACTGCCGAATCCCGCCACATCCTCGGCACCTTCGTGCCCGCCACCTCGCCCATCCATCTGCATGCCGCGCTCGATCCGGACAGCGCCCGCCAGCTCACCCCGGGCGCCGCAGGCACCGCATGGTTCGCAGGCCGCAAAGACAACGGGTTTCCCGTGAAACTCACCCGAGTCGACACCGCGCCGGATCCGCACGGCCGCTTCACCGCGGTGTGGTCGGCGGATTGGCCGTCTGATCCCGCCGTCACACCACTCGCCTGCGCATCCATCATCACCATCTCCCATCAAAATCCCGCCGCCATCGTCATCCCCGCCGCGGCACTCCGCTTCGATCCGCCCGAATGGACCGTCGCCGTGAAACTCGCCAATGGCAAAACCGAACGCAGGCCAGTCACACGCGGCCGGACGTCCGGAGGCGAGTGCGAAATCCTCGCCGGACTCGAACCCGGCCAGGTGATCGTTCCGTAAACCCGGACCGCCGCGGCACGGCGGAATGTGAAACACACGTTCTAACAAAAACTTCCGGGCATTCAGGCGCGTGCCGCCATCGCCGCCTTGATTTCCGCGATTTTTCCGCGTTGTGGCGCGGCGCCCCGCGCCTGATCCGGCTTGCCGCCGCCCTTGCCGCCGGCCATGCCGGCCAGATCGCGGAGCAGCTCGCCGGCATGCAGACCCCTTGCGAGGGCTTCGGCTCCGCAATGCGTGGCAAGGTGGAGCTTCTCGCCAT
>JBIJBN010000037.1:0-11553 GCA_044345175.1 Luteolibacter sp. | reverse complement strand
AAGGAGATCTCGTCCCTGCGGTTGACGGCGAAACGCATGAAGGCGGAGACATCCTTGATGTGGGCCTGCTCGAAGAAGCGCAGCCCGCTGGTGATGGCGAACGGGATGCCGCGCGCGGTCAGTTCCATCTGGATCTCAAGGCTCTGGAAATGCGCGCGGTAGAGCACGGCCATTTCCTCAAGCGGCACACCGTCGTCGCGCAGTTCGAGCATGCGCTGCGCGACGAACGCGGCCTGCGCGGCGGGATCCGCCAGCGGCACCAGCGCCGGCCTGGTGCCCAGCGACCCGCGCTCCGCGCGCAGGTTCTTCTCATAGCGACCGGTGTTCGCGCGGATCGCGGCGTTCGAGAGTTCAAGCACCTCCGGCACGCTGCGGTAGTTTGTCTCGATGGTGTGCACCACCGCACCCGCATAGCGTCGCGGAAAACCGAGGATCAGCGACATGTCCGCGCCGCGCCAGGAATAGATCGACTGGGCGTCATCTCCCACCGCCATCAGGCTGTTCGAGTCCCCCGCCAGCAAGTCGATCATCCGGCCCTGGACGATGTTCGTGTCCTGATACTCGTCCACCAGGATGTGGCTGAGGCGTTTCTGATAGAGATCAAGGACATCGGGATGCTCCTCGAAGAGCCTCACCGTGAGGACCAGCAGGTCGTCGAAGTCCATCGAGTTGGTTTCGAGTTTCCTCGCCGCGTATCCGTCGCGCACGCGGCCGATTTCCGAGGTCCACTCGTAGAACCGGTCGTAGCGCGCGGCGATGGTCTCCTCCAGTGTGGCACCGGTGTTTTCGACCAGCGAGAACATCGAGGCCAGCACGTCGGCCTTGGGGAAGCGGCGCTGCGTGGTGTCGATCCCCAGCCCGTTGATGACGGCGTTGAGCATCGATTTCTGGTCGTCGCGGTCGAGGATCGAGAACGAGCGTGTGAATCCGATGTCCGCGGCATGGTGGCGCAGGATGCGCGCGCCGATCGAGTGGAAGGTGCCCGCCCAGAGGGCGGAGGTGTCGTGCGGCACGAGATCGCGGACACGGCTGGTCATTTCGCGCGCGGCCTTGTTGGTGAAGGTGAGCAGCAGGATCTGGCGGGGTTCGACTCCATGGTCGAGCAGCCATGCCACCCTGTAGGTGAGCGTGCGGGTTTTTCCCGAGCCCGCCCCTGCGATGACCAGCGCGCGGCCGGGCGGGGACGAGACTGCGGCGTATTGTTCCGGATTGAGGGCTTGCCGGTAATCGATGCCGCTGGTGTGGCCGCCATCGGGCCGGTGTAGCGTGTAATGACGGGCCATGCGGGGTGAAGATGCAGGATACCGGTGAGGCCGCCAAGACGCAATGCAGGACGGGCGACATGCCCGTGAGTGGATTTCCTGTGGCATGCGGCTGCGGGAAATTCGTTCGCGGTGTGGCAACCGCAACGTTATTGAATGGCGCAGGAGATGTCGAAACCCGGAGCGAGCGTGGAAGCCAGCCAGCGGGCCGCCGAGGTGCGGCTTGGTGGCCCGCTGGCAGGAATGCCGCTGTCGCGCCAGGTGCTGGCTCTCGCGATGTGGCCGCTACTGGAGCAAGTGCTCACGTTTTTCGTCGGGCTGGCCGACCTGTTGATCGCCGGCCGGATGGCGGAGGATGCGGAGAGCGTGGCCGTTCTGGATGCGATGGGGCTGGGCGGGTATGTCGCATGGTTTTTCAACATCCTGCAGGCGGCCGTGGCCACCGGGGTGATGGCTCTGGTTTCCCGCGCCACCGGCGGAGGCGATCCGGCGCTTGCCAGACGCGGCATGGGCCAGGGTTTCTGGCTGGGCATGCTGGCAGGGACGGCATCGATGCTGATTTTGCTGGGCTGTGCCTCCCTGTTGATCCGCTGGATCGGACTGGGCGCGGAAGCCGCGGATCAGGCACGGCAATACCTGAAGGTGCTGGCACTCGGTGGGCCGTTCAGCGGCGCGATGTTCGCTGTGAACGCGGCGTTGCGCGGCTCCGGCGACACGCGCACGCCCTTCCTGGCGATGATCGTGGTGAACGGGGTCAACATCGCCCTCAGCTGGGCGTTTGTTTTCGCACCCGCGCCGCTCGGCGAAAACGGCATTGCGGGAATCGCCGCGGGAACCGTGTGCGGGTGGGCAGCCGGGCTGCTCACGGTGATCGTCCTCTCGGGCCGCAAAATGGGAAACGGCCTGCGCCTGACTCGCGACAGCCTGCGGCCGGATCCGGAAACGATGCGCCGCATCGTGCGGGTGGGCGCACCCCAGTCGCTGGAAATCGGCTGCATGTGGATGATCCACGCATTCAGCATCCGCGTGATCGCGGGCATGGGTATCGAAGGTGCCCTCGGCGCCCACATTCTGGCGATCCGGGTGGAGTCGATGAGTTTCCTGCCGGGATTCGCGATTGCCACGGCGGCCGCCGCGCTCGCCGGGCAATACCTCGGCGCCGGATCCCGGGAAATGGCCGTGCGGGCGGTCCGCCTGTGTTGGAAATCCGCGGTGATCCTGATGTCCTCAATGGGCATGTTGTTCGTCATCTTCCGGGATGCGCTCATCACATGGATGGCGCCCGGCAGCGGGATTCACGTCTCGCTGGCAGCCCCCCTGCTGGTGGTGTGCGCCCTGACACAACCGTTTTTCGCAACGTGCATCACACTCAAGACCTCGATGCGGGGCGCGGGCGCGACACACATGGTGATGCGCTGGTCATTCGCCAGCATGCTGTTCTACCGGGTGCTGGTGTTGGGTTTCCTGTCATCATCCACCGGATTCACGCTGACCACCGTCTGGATCGTGCTCAGTCTCGATCTGGCCACGCAGGCGGCCATTTTCGCGCGTCTTCATTTCCGTGGGAAATGGCTGGATGCACGGGTGTGAGGCAGGCATGTTTCGCGGGTGATCCGTCGCCTCCCGCTGCTTTTCCTGCTCACCGCCGCCATCGCCTGTGGCGAACCGGTGACGTTCCGCGTGGTTGCCGCGAACCTGACCTCGGACAACCGGCAAACCTATTCGCCGGACAATTCGAACCACAGCAACCCGGAAGGCGCGGGCGCGCGCATCCTCAAGGCCCTCAAACCGGACATTGTCCTGATCCAGGAATTCAACACCAGCATCCCCACACGCCAGTGGGTGAACCAGACATTCGGCCGGGAGTTCCATTACCACTGCGAGGAAGGCAAGCAGATCCCGAACGGAATCATCAGCCGCTTCACCATCGCCGAAGCCGGATCCTGGGAGGACACTGCAATGGACAACCGCGAGTTTGTCTGGGCGCGGCTGCGCCTTCCGGGGCAGCGCGACTTGTGGGTGGTGAGCGTGCACCTGCACTCGAAGGGCTCGGAATCACGCGCCCGCCAGGCCTCCGCGCTTGCGCGCCATATCCGCCGCAAGGTGTTCTCGGGTGACATGCTGATCATCGGTGGCGACCTCAACACACGCGACACGCGCGAGTCGTGCTTCAGGCGCATTTCCAATCTGGTGGTGATTCCGGAAAACCCGCCGGACGACGGTTTCGGAAATATCGCCACCAACGCGCCGCGCAACCGCCCCTATGACTGGGTGCTCGCCAGCCGCTCGCTCGATGCCCATGCGGTGCCGGTCGCGCTCGCCGGGCGGAACTTCCCGCACGGACTGGTCTTCGACAGCAGGGTCTTCGAGCCGCTCTCCATGTTGCCACCGGTGAACCGCGAAGACAGCGGCGTGCCTTTCATGCAACACATGGCCGTGGTGCGCGATTTCCGCATCCCCTGAAACGGCCCTTGTTGCCCAATCCCGGATTCGACAAAACCCGGCCGCTCCCCCACCCTTGCGGCGTGTTCGACGCACTCTACCCGTTGCTCCGCGCCGGCCTGTTCCGGCTCGATCCGGAAACCGCCCATGATGCAAGCATGGCCGCGCTCAAAACCTTGGGCAAATGCGGCCTGCTCGGATTGTTGCGGCACGCCACCGCTCCCGCGGATCCGGTGACGGTGATGGGTCTGGAATTTCCCAACCGCATCGGCCTCGCCGCGGGACTCGACAAGAAAGGCGATTGCATCGACGCCCTCGGCAGCCTCGGCTTCGGCTGCATCGAGATCGGCACCATCACCCCGCGCCCGCAGGCGGGAAACCCGAAGCCCCGCTTGTTCCGCCTGATCCCCCAGCAGGCGGTCATCAACCGCATGGGATTCAACAACCCGGGCATCGACATCGCGGTGGAAAACGTCCGCCGCGCAACCGGATTCCGCGGC
This sequence comes from Luteolibacter sp., assembly GCA_044345175.1. Lineage (GTDB taxonomy): Bacteria > Verrucomicrobiota > Verrucomicrobiia > Verrucomicrobiales > Akkermansiaceae > Luteolibacter. The sequence continues at coordinate 7,349 of JBIJBN010000037.1, read as the reverse complement.
GTGATCGGCATCAACATCGGAAAAAACAAGGACACACCCAACGAGAGCGCCGCCGATGACTACCTCGCCTGCATGCGCAAGGCCTATGCGGTGGCCGGATATCTGGCGGTGAACCTGTCATCCCCGAACACCCCGGGCCTGCGCGACCTGCAACAAGCGGATGCCTGCGCCGCCTTGTTGGGAAAACTCAAACACGCGCAACAGGAACTCGCCCGTGAGCACGGCCGCATGGTGCCGCTGCTCCTCAAGGTGGCTCCCGATCTCGATGACGCGCAGATCCGCGATTTGTCCCACGTGTTCCTCGATGGCGGCCTCGACGGCCTGATCGCCACCAACACCACGATCACCCGCGATGGCGTAACGGAGCATCCGCGCGCGGCGGAGGCCGGCGGCCTCTCAGGAAAGCCGCTGCTGGAAAGGAGCAACCATGTCCTGCGCAGCTTCGCAAGCCACCTCGGCGGCCGCATCCCGATCATCGGCGTGGGCGGGATTTCGTCGGTGGAGGATGCCCGTGGGAAAATCCGCGACGGCGCGTCACTGGTGCAGATCTACACCGCTTTCATCTATCAGGGACCACCGCTGGTGCGGCGGCTTGCCCAGGAGCTTTGACACACCGCTCAAGTGGTTCCTGCCATGAGGCGTGGCTGCGCGGCATTCCAGCACTCGATGAATCCGGATGCGAAGTCGCCGGGACGGGCGGCGATCCACGCCTCGATCTCCCGCGGCGCAAACCATGCCGCCGCGGAAACCTCGGCAGCCGGAAACCGGATCGCCCCGCCGTGGCGGATGAGATACAAGCGCACATGCTCCCAACCGGTGGCCTCGCACGCGCCGATGCGTGCGATTTCCTCCGGTGCATGCGCCGCACGGATGCCCATCTCCTCTTCAAGTTCGCGCACCGCCGCGGTCTGATAGTCCTCCCCGGCGTCCAGATGCCCGGAAACGCTGGAGTCCCAAACCCCGGGGTGCGCGTCCTTGAACATCGACCGCTGCTGCAACAGAAGATCCCCGCCGCGGTTGATCACAAACACATGGACCGCCCGGTGCAACAGCTTGCGCGCATGCACCTCGCCGCGGGTCAGCCTTCCCGTCACGCGGTCTTGCTCATCCACCACATCAAAAATCTCGCCGGACTTCTGCGGCAGGTCCTTGAGCGGATGCGTGTCATACGCACGCGCCAGTTCGACCCATTGCTCCAAAGCCAGCTCCTCGGCGCGCGCGGTCACGGCAACACCGAGCCTTGCGGCAACCTCCGGCCAAGCGGGTCCGGCCGGCATCTGCCTGCCCATCTGCTTGCGACGCTGCGCGAATCCACGGCGCACCAACTCGTCAAACAAGCGGTGGTCGAATGCAGGCAGCCCGTCGGTGCGCGGGCGCAGCACCGCCACGGTCGAGTCGACCGCAGGACGCGGGTGGAATGCCTCCGGCGGCACGTTGCGCAGCGGCTCGACACACCAGTCCACCTGCGTCCGCAGCGTGAGGATGCCGTAGTTTTTATTGCCGGGTTTGGCCGCAAGGCGATCGACCACTTCCCTCTGCAGCATGACCACCGCACGCTCGAAGGGATGCGGACGGCTCAGCAGGTTTTTCATGATCGCACCGCCGCTGGAATACGGAAGATTTCCCAAAAACCTCACCGGACGATGCCTGAAGAGGATGCGCCGGTCAAAACGCGCGCCATCGGCATGATGCACCTCCACCGAGGGATCGCCGCGGAACCGCTTCGCCAGCGCGGCCGCAAGCCGGGCGTCGAACTCAATCAGGATCAGGCGCCGCACACGCCCGGCCAGATGCTCGCTGAGCGCCCCGGTGCCCGGACCCACCTCGACCACCACATCGTCCGCCGCGGCCTCGAGTTGCGCGACAATCCAGCGCGCCATGTTCGGATCAATCAGGAAATTCTGTCCCAGCTGCTTGCTTGGCAGAACCCCCGCGCGATCCAGCGCCTCCTTGATTTCCCGACCTGTCATGACGCGCATTCATGCCCCAACACACGCCCGCGCGCAATCCCCGGCACGACGCAGGCCGACTTTGACCGGACCGAGGGATCGTGCCACAACTCCACCACCGCCATGCAGGATCCCGCACCCCGTCCACCCCGGCGCAAGCGCTACAGCGGCAGAAACCCGCGCTCCTTCCGGGAGAAATACAAGGAACACGACCCCGCACGCCATCCGGAGACCGTGGCGAAAGTGCGCGCATCCGGCAAAACGCCTGCCGGCTCCCACATACCGGTGCTCGCGGACGAATGCATCGAGGCGCTGGCATTGCGCCAAGGCATGACCGGTGTGGACTGCACCCTCGGATACGGCGGACATGCGATGCGCATTCTGGAAATGATCACCCCCGGAGGAATGTTGATCGGCATTGATCAGGACCCGCTCGAACTGCCGAAGACCGAAGCGCGCTTGCGCGCCGCAGGCTACGGACCCGACGCGTTCCTTGCCCTGCGGACCAACCACGCCGGCATCTCCAAGGTGCTTGCACAACACCCCGTCGCCCCGGTGGATTTCATCTTCGCGGATCTCGGATGCTCCTCGATGCAGCTGGACGACCCATCGCGCGGGTTCAGCTTCAAGCATGCCGGACCACCGGACATGCGCATGAACCCCCGGCGCGGGATTTCCGCCGCCCAATGGCTTGAGCAAACCACTCCGGAAAATCTCGCGCACGCGCTCGCGGACCATTCGGACGAACCCCGCGCCGACCGGCTCGCAGCCGCACTCGCGGGAAAGTCATTCGGCTCAACCCTCGAGCTCGCCGCATCTGTCAGGGAATCCGCGGCGGCGGCCGGTGAACGCGATCCGGAGGCCGCCGTGCGCCGCGTTTTCCAAGCCGTGCGCATCGCGGTCAACGACGAGTTCCACACCCTGGAGGCATTCCTGAGAGAGTTGCCCGCCTGCCTCAAGCCCGGCGGACGCGCCGCCATCCTGACATTCCATTCCGGCGAGGACCGCCGGGTGAAAAAAGCGTTCAAGGAGGGACTCTCCAGCGGAATCCTGTCGGCATGCAGCGACGGCGTGATCACCGCCGGAACCGCCGAACGACGCGCGAACCCGCGCTGCATCCCCGCGAAACTCCGCTGGGCCGTGCGGGCTTGATCCCCGCCGCATCATTCCGCGCGCGACAAACGCCCGATGCCGCGCTGCAGCAACTGCGCGTCCACCCCGGTGGAAATCGCCTCGTCGAGATGCACCGTCAGTTTTTCATCGGGAAACTCGATGCTGTGCAACCCGCCGTCATGACTGTCGAACGCGGCGATCAGGCTTTTCATGTCGCGGACATCGCGCCCGTTCACCTTGCGCACGATGAGGTTGCGGAGACGCTCGTATCCAATTGTGGCCGGTGTCGGAATCACCCCGCCGAGAAACACGACACGATCCATCGAGTCCTCGTAATTCTCGGGGTTTTCCAGTGTGTCGAGCAGGTTCAGCGGTGCGCGCGAGCGCCAGTCCGAACCGAAACTCTCCAGCAGTGGCCGGGAAAGTTCCTGGAAAACCAGTCCTCCCTTCACCAGATAATTCGGTGCCTTGTCGTGCAGGTGCCCGGGAACCAGCCGTTCGGACTCCTCCTCTTTCACGACCGTGGCCTGAAGATCCAGCCGTTCGCCCCCGCGCACCAGCGTGAGGTTGATCGGATCCCCGGAGGATTTCATCCCGCGCACAAGGTGCCCCCACGACAGCGTGCCATACTGCGGATGTTCATAGTAGCCGCGGCGGTCGATCGGATGGCCGTCGGCCGCCAGCAGCACGTCACCCTTGCGGACGCCCGCAAGATCCGCCGGCCCGCCCTTGCGCACGCTGCGGATGTAGATCCCGCCATCCTCATCACCCAGCTGCAGCCACCGCCGGAAGGATGCGTCCTCGGTGCGCGCGATGGAAACACCCAGACTGGGGAAACCACCGTATTGACCGTCGGCCGCATCAACCACGAAACGCGTGAGAATGTCGGTGGAAACCACATTGCACAACTGATCCTTGGAATCGTAGCTCAGCAACACGCCCGCAAGCCGCCGTCCGTTGAGCACCGGCAGCGTGAAGCTGCTTGCCGCGCTCTGCATCGATGCCTTGACGAAGAATGTCAGGAAACTGTGGCCCGCCAGCAGGCTGGTGGAAACATCCACGCTCTGCAGCAGGCCGGGTGTGAGAATCGGCCGGCCGTTGTCCTCGAGTTGCAGCACCTGCAGCGCCTCGCCGATCCGCTGCGGACCGTCGATTTCAAATGGCCGGGTTCCCGCGAAGAAGGCGGCGCCATCGTCGGAATCCGCAGGAGCCAGCAGCGCCAGATTCACCTGCGGGTCCGCGGCAATCACCCTCGCCTTGGCAAAGCGGCTGCCATCCGCGGATTCAAACTCCAGATAGGTGGCGTCCGCCACCAGTTCGGCGGTGGTGATCACGAGTTGCGGCCCGATGATGGCCGCAAGCGCCCTGCGCCCGCCCGGCGCATTCTTCTCCCACGGCTGCCACAGATTCCACGTCTGCTGGGTCGAGTTCACCCGCACCACCGACTCCCTGACATCCCACTCCGCCGGATCACCGGCCGCGGGCTGCGCGGCGGCCGCGGTCCCGCCGGTCTCTTTTTCGGGCGGCTGGCAACAGACCAGCAACAGGACGGCGGGAACGGCGATCACAACGGACAACAGACGCATGACGTGGATGGAAAACCGGGAAAGCCCGCACGGAAACCTCAAATTTCGGGAAATTCCCGGCCAACCTGCCCGCGGCCGCTCATTTCAGCCCCAGCACGTCCTGCATGTCGTAAAGCCCCGGTGGCTTGCCCTGCAGCCAGATGGCGGCCCGCACCGCGCCGGCGGCGAATGTCATGCGCGAGGATGCCTTGTGGGTGAGTTCGACCCGCTCACCATCCGCGGCGAACATCACCGTGTGGTCGCCCACCACATCGCCCCCGCGCAGCGTGTGCATGCCGATTTCTCTCGGTTTTCGCGGGCCGATGTTGCCGAGGCGACCGTGCGCAACATCCGTCCCGTAGGAGGTGCCGGTCTCGGCGTTGAGGATTTCCAGCAGCGTGCGCGCGGTGCCGGATGGAGCGTCGATCTTGTGGCGGTGGTGCATCTCGGTCACCTCGATATCGAAACGCTCCTGCCCGAGGATCCTGGCCGCGTGGCGAGTAAGCCAAAACAGGGTGTTCACACCCACCGAATAGTTCGAGGCGCAGACAACCGGCAGCGTCCCGGCAGCCTGGCGGATCAACCCGCGTTCCACATCGGTGTGGCCGGTGGTGCCGATCACCAGACTGGTGCCGCTCCTCAGCGCCGCCTCGATCACCTGCGGCGTGAAGGAATGGACCGTGAAGTCGATCGCGCAGGATGCCTTCTGAAACGCCGCATCCAGATCCTCGCCCGCATCGTGGGTCGCGGTGACAGCGACTTGTGGTTCCGCGGCTGCGGCCGCAAGCAGGGCCTGGCCCATGCGGCCTGATTTTCCCGTGATGAGTAGTTCTAACATAAGTTTCGATGGCTGGTGTGTGGCGTCCCGTCTCAATCATCCCAGATCATGTGCCTGAGCTGCAACTGGCTGGCGCGCGCGGCGGCCTCCGCGGCCCGCGGCCCTTCAAACGAGGCGATTTTCCGGGCACAAGCGACGGCTGCCGGCCAGCGGCCCGCCTTCTCGAGCAGCGCGAGCGCGCGGAACCCGCAGAGCTCGAAATAATGCCACTCATCCGGCGGGCTGGTGGTCTCAAGCACCGAGTAATAGGCGGTGAAGGCCTCCCTCTCACGCTTGCGCGCGGGGTCTTTCGGATCGGGAATCTGCTCAAGCGCCATGCCCCTCAGATATTGCAGCCGGTGAAGCACACCGGGGCGGCCGCGCGCGGTTTCAAGCAGGCGGTCGTAAACCGCCAGCGCTCCACTGAGCGATTCCGGATCGGTGCCGCCAAGTCCGTAGACCGCCTCACCTAACAGAAAACCGGCAGCAATTTGGAGCGGATCGGATGCCGCCAGCGAGTCGAACCACGGACGCAGGAACGCAATGGCTTCCGCAAGACGGTTCATGTCGATCAGGAGCCTGGCCTTCTCCAGCCTGGCGAGAGGCGCTAGCGGCCCAGCGGGGTCGATCACCTTGTCGAAAAGGATCAACGCCTCGAGTTGGGACTGGCTGGCGGGAACCAGCGCGGCCGAGCGCGCCGCCAGCAGCCACGCGGCCTCGGCGCGAGCAGGATCACCCTCGCCGGCGGCGAGTTTTTCGAGAATCATGCGGGCCTCGTTGTAGCTGCTGGTCTCGTAGAGTTTGCGTCCCAACACGAGGGAGGCCTCGGCGGTGGCGGGATCCCCGGGATATTGATCGAGAAACGCGCGGGCCGCGGTGATCGCAGCGGCTGGATCCTCCGAAAGGTCCGCGATGCGCAGGCGCAGAAGATCAAGTCGCGCCGGGGCCATGCCGTGACCGGTTGCCGACGACAAAGTGTCAAGTTGGGCGCGGGCGAATGAAAGATCCGGCGACGGCCCGGTGAGCGCTGCCTCAGCGGCGGCCATACGGGCTTCCGGCACACGCGGATGCTCCGGATGGCGCATCAGGAAATCCTCAATGGCCGTGCGGCGCGCCACCGGGTCTGCCTGCGCCAAAGAGCGCTCAAGCATCAGATCGGCGGCAAGTGATGGATCGTCGGCAGCATTTTCCGAGGCGCCTGATGCGGTCACCAGTTGCAAGGCCGCGGAATTGAAACGGGCCGCCCGGGATGCTACGCCATCCAGCGCGGATGCCGCCTCGGCGAACAACCGCGAGGCGAGCGCCTTGTCACCCTGCGCAAATGCGTTTTCCGCCTCGATGAAGGCGGCTTCTCCGCGCATGGCTCCGGTGGGGGCCGCCTGCCTGAGGCTCTCAAGGATGTTGATGGCCTGCGCGACATCACCCGCGGCAATCGCCTCACGGGCGCTTCCCAGCAGGGCCCTGCCAGCAAGCCGGTGCTCCGGGAACTCCGTCACCAACCGGCTTTTCAACACCCGGGCCTCGGCACGCGCTTCGGGCGATGCGACGCGGCGCAGCGCATCCGCACGGGTGAAGAGCGCGTTGGCTGTCAATCCTCCGTTCACCAGGGGTGTCGGCCACGCCGCCGCGGCGGAGAGGTCGGACACTTGGATCAAACCGGTGGCGGGAAACTCAGGCGCAGTGATCCACGCGGCGGTCATGGAGAGCAGCGGATCCGATGCCGGCATCGCCGCGGGCATGCCATTCCTCAAACGCTGGAACAACGCGTCCAAAACCGGCGAATCCGGATTCTCCCCGATGAACCTGAGAAGAAAGGCCGTGGCATCCGGTGCCTGACCGAGCGCGAGATAGGCATCCGCCAGACGCACCGCCGCCTGATGATAACGAGCCAACGATTGCCCCTGC
>JBIJBN010000036.1:0-11585 GCA_044345175.1 Luteolibacter sp. | reverse complement strand
CATCAAGGGCATCGGCGAGGCACTTCGCGGAAAACTCCACGAGCTGGCGGCCACGGGCAGCCTCCGGTTCCACCAGGACCTGCGCGCCGGATTCCCTCCCGGCCTGTTTGAATTGTTCGATCTGGAAGGCTTGGGACCGAAAAAAGTCAAAGCCCTGCACGCATCACTCGGCATCACCTCGGTCCACAGCCTCAAACAAGCCTGTATCGCCGGAAAAGTCGCCGCACTCAATGGCTTCGGCGCCAAAACCCAGGCGAAAATCCTCGAAGCGATCAGCCGCCACGAACAGTGCGCCGGCCGTTTCCTCACCGGAACCGTCAGTCCGCTCGCCGCCGGAATCCTCGATACCCTGCGCCAGCATCCGCGGATCTCACGCGTGACGGCGGCCGGTTCGTTCCGCCGCGCATTGGAAACCGTGCATGACCTGGATTTCCTCGCCGCCACCGGCGACTCCGCACTCGTCTGCCGCGACTTCACCACCCTGCCTGAAGTGGAAACCATCATCGCCTGCGGAGGGACGAAAGCCTCCGTCCGCCTGAAGAACGGCATCCAGTGCGACCTGCGGGCGGTCTCCGAGGCGGAGTTCCCATTCGCCCTGCTGTATTTCACCGGCTCGAAGGAACACAACGTCGCGCTCCGCTCGCTCGCCCTCAAACAGGGTTTCACGCTCAACGAATACGGACTGGCCGCGGTGACACCCGATGCCGCGGACGTTCCGCCGGACCTGCGCGAGGAGCCCGACATCCACCGGTTCCTCGGCCTCCAATACATCGAGCCGGAACTGCGCGAAAACCGCGGCGAAATCGAAGCTGCCATGCAGCATGCCCTGCCACGGCTGGTGGAACTGCAGAACCTCCGCGGCACCTTCCACAATCACACCACGGCATCCGACGGCATCCACACGCTCGAACAAATGGCGGAGGAGGCGATGGAACTCGGCCTCCAATACCTCGGCATCTCGGACCACTCGAAGTCGACCGCCGTCGCCAACGGCCTCGACGAGGAGCGGCTCGCCGGACAGGTCGCCGCCATCCGGTCCCTCAACCCAACCTTCACCGGCTTCCACCTCTTCGCCGGATCCGAAGTGGACATCCTCAAGGATGGATCGCTCGACTTCGACGACGCCACGCTCGCCACCCTCGATTTCTGCGTGGCCTCCGTGCACCACCACTTCCACCTGCCGGAGGACGAAATGACCCGGCGGATCTGCCGGGCGATGGAAAACGAACACGTCACCATGCTCGGCCACCTCACCGGCCGCCTGTTGCTCAAGCGCGATGCCTACGCCGTGAACCACGCCACCATCATCGACTGCGCCGCCGAGACCCGCACGGTGATCGAACTCAACTGCAACCCGCAGCGCCTCGACATGGACTGGCGCTGGTGGCGGCGCGCACGTGACAAAGGCGTGCTCTGCTCGATCAACCCGGACGCCCACTCGACCGGGGGCCTGCACCACCTCGGCCTCGGAGTGCGCGTCGCCCGCAAAGGCTGGCTACGCGCGGAGGATGTGCTCAACACCCGCCCATTGGCCGAAATGCGGGCTTTCCTCCGGAAATCCAAGGCAAAACGATGAGCGGCCGCACCCGGACCTATTGGACTTGCCCCTAACCACCCGCTTGTTTACGGAAACCGCGCCGGTCGGCGCACGCCCGCACGCCACCGGCCCCACCACCACGCGCCTGCCATGCCAATCACTCGCGCCCTCCTGTCCGTCTCCGACAAATCCGGCCTCGCTGGATTCGCAAGGGAACTCCACGAAATGGGGGTCGAACTCCTGTCCACCGGCGGCACCGCCAAGACCCTGCGCGACGCCGGCCTGCCGGTCACCGAAGTCTCGGAATTCACCGGCGCCCCCGAACTTTTCGAGGGCCGCCTCAAAACCCTCCACCCGATGGTCCACGGCGGCCTGCTCCACCGCAGGGACGATGACAAGCACCTCGCCGAAGCAAAGGAACACGGCATCCCGCCCATCGATCTGGTGGTGGTGAACCTCTACCCGTTCGAGCAGACCGTCGCCAAACCGGACGTCACCCGCGAGGAGGCCATCGAGAACATCGACATCGGCGGCCCGTCAATGCTGCGCAGCGCCGCCAAAAACCACTCGCATGTCACCGTGCTCACCGATCCCGCCGATTACGGCCGGGTGCTCGCCGAAATGAGGGAACACCACGGCGACACCACCAAGGGCCTACGCGAGCAACTGGCCGTCAAGGCGTTCCTGCGCACCTCCCAATACGATGCCGCCATCACCAACTACCTCGGCCAGTGCCGCACCGGCACCGGCTGCAGCTTCACCCTGAGCCTGCCGCTCGAACAGGAACTCCGCTACGGCGACAACCCGCACCAGAAGTGCGCCCTCTACGGCAACTTCCGCGAGTTCTTCACCCAAGTCCAAGGCAAGGAACTTTCCTACACCAACATCCTCGATATCGAGGCCGCCGCCGACATCATCCTCGACTTCGTCCGCCCCACCGTCGCCATCCTCAAACACACCAACCCGTGCGGCGTCGGCCAGGACGACCACGATCTGCGCGCCGCATGGCAGAAGGCCTTCGAAACCGACCGCCAGGCACCCTTCGGCGGCGTCATCGTCTGCAACCGCCCGCTCACCCTTGATCTCGCCCGCGTGATCTCGGAAATCTTCACCGATGTCATCATCGCCCCGGAATTCGAATCCGAGGCCCGCGCGCTGCTGCAAAAAAAGAAAAACCTGCGTCTCATGAAAATGAACGACGCCTACCTCGTCGGAAAAAAATCACCGGTCATCCGCTCATGCCCCGGCGGCATCATGGTCATGGACCGCGACCACACCGCGCTCGGACTCGACAACCTCGAAGCCAAGGTCGTCACCAAACGCCCGCCCACCGAAGATGAATTGCGCGCCATGCGCTTCGGCTGGCGCATCGTGAAACACGTCAAATCCAATGCCATCGTCTATTGCACCACCGACCGCACGCTGGGCATCGGCGCCGGCCAGATGAGCCGCGTCGATTCCTCACGCATCGCCGCATGGAAAGCCGGAGAGGCGGGACTCGACCTCAAGGGCAGCATCGTCGCCTCCGATGCCATGTTCCCCTTTGCAGACGGCCTGCAATCCGCCATCGATGCCGGCGCCACCGCCTGCATCCAGCCCGGCGGGTCGGTGCGCGATGAGGAAGTCATCGCCGCCGCAGACGCCGCCGGCATGGCCATGGTCTTCACCGGACACCGCCACTTCAGGCACTGATCCCGGAATCCCCGCGGACCTGCCCGCCCGCGGCGGCGGGCGTTTTCACTTCCGCGTCACCCCGATTCCGTCGCACGTTGCGGGCGTGTCTTTGCCCATCTTCGAAATCGCCGATGGCCTCCGCACCGCAGTGGCGGGCGAGAATCGCGCGCGTGTCCTTCTGAAAGCCCCCACGGGTTCCGGCAAGTCCACGGAAGTGCCCGGCATGCTCGTCGACGCGGGGATTCCCGGCACCATCCTCGTGATCGAGCCGCGCCGCATGGCCGCACGCCTGCTCGCAGGCTGGGTGGCCAAACAACGCGGTGCCACCCTCGGCCACGAGGTGGGCTACGCGGTGCGCTTCGATACGAAGTATGGCAAGGACACCCGCATCCTTTATCTAACAGACGGCGTGTTCCAACGCTGGATCCAAGACGATCCGGAACTCTCCGGAGTGGGCGCGGTGGTGTTCGACGAATTCCACGAACGCCGTCTCGCGGTGGATGTGGCGCTCGCCCGCTGCCTCGACCTCCAGGACGGCCCGCGCCCGGACCTGCGGGTGGTCGTGATGTCCGCCACACTCGAAACCGCAGGACTTGCGGATTTTCTAACACCGGTCACCACACTCGAAACCGGAGGCCGCACCCATCCGGTGGAAATCCTCCACCGCCCCGACAAGGCCCCGGTCAACGACCGGCGCGGCGGACCACCTCGCGAAATCCCGGTGTGGGAGAAAATGGTCGCCGTCTGCCGCGAGGCGATGGCGATGCCCGAACCGGGAAACATCCTGATGTTTCTGCCGGGCACCCATGAAATCCGCAAGACGATCGATTTGTTGGAGGCGGGCTCGACCACGCGGGGCTGGGACGTGTTTCCGCTCTACAGCTCGCTACCCCCTGCCGCCCAGGATGCCGCCATCCGCCCGGGTGCCAAACCAAAGATCATCGTTTCCACCAACGTCGCCGAAACCTCGCTGACCATCGACGGGGTGCGCACGGTGATCGATTCCGGGCTCGCCCGCGTCTCGGCCTACGAGCCGCGCCGCGGCATCAACACGCTGCTGATCAAAAAAATCTCCCGCGCCGCTGCCGAACAACGCGCGGGACGCGCCGGACGCACCGCCCCGGGCCGCGCATTCCGCCTCTGGAGCCAGGCCGACCACGCACGCCGCGAGGAGTTCGAATCACCGGAGGTCCACCGCGTCGATCTCGCGGAGGCGGTCCTCCTGCTCAAGGCATCCGGCGTGGCGGACATCCGTTCCTTCCGCTGGTTCGAGGCACCGAAGCAGGATGCCCTGCAACGCGCCGAAAACCTGTTGCGCGATCTCGGCGCACTGGATGCGGCGGGCGATCTAACAGAAGAAGGCCGTGAAATGGCGGCCTTGCCCCTGGAACCAAGGTTTTCCCGACTCCTCCACGCCGGTCACGAATACGGCTGCGTCGCGGAAACCGCCTTCATCGCCGCCGCCGTGCAGGGCGAGGGCGTGTTCACCAACAAGCGCGGTGGCGTGGGACGCAAGGATTTCATCCTGCCCGACGATGGCACCGACTTCGCGGGCGAATGGCGCGGCTTCCAAACGGCAGCGGATTTCGGTTTCGATCCCCAGCGCTGCGGACAAGTCGGAATCCTCGCGCGCGGCGCACGCGAGATCGCACAAGGCATGGACCGCCTGCAATCGCTCGCACGCCGCTTCGGCTGGGAATGGAACCCCATCGACTTCGCCGCCCGCCGTGAGGCCGTGGGACACGCCATGCTCGCCTCGTTCAGCGACCAACTCGCGATCCGCTTCAATCAGGGGACGCTGGCCTGCAAACTCGTCGGCAACCGCCGCGGAAAACTCGACGAGGAATCGTGCGCCAAAAACGCTCCGGCCTTCGTCGCCGCCGAAATCACCGAAGTCGAAGCCCGCGAAGTCATCACGCATCTCCGCCGCGCCACCGGCATCGATCCGGAATGGCTCACCGCCCAGTTCCCCGATGAACTGGTCACCACCGATGGCACGGCATGGGATGAATCCCGCCGCCGCGTCGTTTCCCGCAAGGAAACCCGTTTCCGCGATCTCGTCCTGGATGCAAGGGAAAGCGACCACCACATCAACCTCGACCAAGCGGCGGAAATTCTCGCGCAAAAAGTCCTGTCCGGCGAACTCACACTCAAGAACTGGGACCACCGCGTCGACCAATGGGCGGCGCGACTCACGCTGCTGGGAAATGCCATGCCGGAACTTGAAATGCCCACATGGACCGATGACGACAAGGCGCTCGCCATCGCCCAGATCTGCCACGGCGCGGTCGCATACAAGGACATCAAGGAGGCGGATGTCTGGCGTGTCCTGCGCGATTGGCTGAGTCCGGCGCAGCGCGCGGCGCTGGATGCCTGTTGCCCGGAACGCATCGTCCTGCCCAACGGCCAATCCGCGAGGATCACCTACGAACCCGGCCGCGATCCGCACATCTCGGTGCGCGTCTCCCACCTCTTCGGTGTGTGGGAAACCCCGGCCATCTGCAACGGCCGCACGCCCTTGCTGGTCCACATTCTCACCCCCGGCCAGAAACCATGGCAAATGACCAGGGACCTCAAAAGCTTCTGGGCATCCGGATACCCACAGATGAAAAAAGAAGTCGCAGGCCGCTACCCGCGCCACCCGTGGCCGGATGATCCGAAATCCGCCGCCGGCGCCTGAGGCCCGGCAGCCCATCCGCATTGACCCGCAAGTCGACATCACATGTATCGAATCTTGTTGTTGCTCTCATTGCTGCCGATCGCAGCCGCGCTGGCCGCGCGCTGGTGGTTCGGACTGCGGGTGCTCGCCGGCAGGGGCACGACCGCATGCCGCTGCGATGCGGCACGCTGGCAGCCGCCGCCGGAAGTGAAGAACGCCGCAACCGCCGCCGGCCCAAACGCCGCCCGCTTCGGCCGCCAGCTCCGCCTCATCGCAATGGCGGATTGGCGCCTGCAGGATCCCAAGGCGCATGCCGCGAGGGAAAGCAGCCGCCGCTTCGGCATCGCCGTGCCTCCTCTCAGCGCGGTCGTCGCCGTGTTCGCCGTGCTTGCGGGCCGGATGCCGGCGCTTGGAGCAGTTGCCGTGGTTGCGGCGGCATGTGCGCTGGCGGCGACGTTCGCCCTGCTCTCACTCGCACCGGAGTTGCGCGCCATCGCCCGCGGCGCGCACAAGCTCAGACAGCAGCGGGTTTTTGCAGCGGCGGATGAGGAGGATGCGGTCGTCGAATGCGCCGCCGCCGCCGCATGGGATGAATGCCTGCCTCCGGCCCTGCGCTGGCTGCAACGCTGAATCCTGCTTGATGATCCGCCACGGACTGCTAATCCTTGGCTATGAAGGATACTGGCGAAAACAACCTGCGGATCGCCCGCAGGGACTGGCTCAAAGCCACCGCACTCGGAGGCTCTGCCGCCGTTATGACTCAAGCGGGTTGCTCCAGAGCGGCCCGCGCGCCGTCTCCCTCCAAAGTCCGCGGCGTGGTCTTCATGGTGTCCGATGGCATGAGCCCGGGCGTGCTCACCCTCGCCGAGGCATGGTCCGGTCTCACACGCAACCACGGCACCCGCTGGTGGCGGCTCATCAACGACCCCGCAGCCACCCGCGGACTGATGGACACCGCATCGGCGAATTCCATGGTCACCGACTCCGCCGCGGCGGCATCCGCATGGGGCGGCGGCAAACGCGTCAACAACGGCTCGATCAACATCACGCCGGACGGCGGTGAAAACACCCCGGTCGCCGCAGTCCTCAAAAAACAATCGAAGGCCCGCATCGGCTTGGTCACCACCGCCACCGTCACCCACGCCACACCCGCAGGCTTCGCCGCAGTCGTCTCCAGCAGGTCGGATGAATCCACCATCGCACCGCAATACCTCGGTCGTGTGGATGTGATCCTCGGCGGCGGCTCGGGATTCTTCGATGCCAAATCACGCCCGGACGGCAGGGACCTCACCGGGGATTTCACCAAGGCGGGATACAACGTCGCCCGCAACCGCGACCAGCTGCTGGCATCCCGCGGTGAAAAATTGTTAGGCATTTTCACGCGCGGCTACCTGCCGTTTTCCATCGACCGCGACCACAACCCGAAAACCGCCGCCCGCGTCCCCACCCTGGCGGAAATGGCCACCGCCGCGCTTTCACGCTTCATCGGGGGAGACAGGCCGTTCCTGCTCCAGGTCGAGGGCGCGCGCATCGATCACGCGGCCCACCTCAATGACATCGGCGCACTGCTCGGCGACCAGATCGCGTTCGACGACGCGCTCGCCGCCGTGCTCGCCATGACCGCCGGCCACGGTGACATCCTGGTGGTGGCCACCAGCGATCACGGCAACTCGAACCCAGGCCTCTCCGGGATCGGCAGCGGCTATGTGGACAGCACGCGTTCCTTCCGGAACATCACCCGCGCGAAAGCATCGCACGAAAGGATCTTTGCGGAATGGACGGCACTTGCGGACCGCAACGCCGGCAATCTGGCAACACTGGTCGAAACCCATCTCGGATTCCGCCTCGGTGACGACGAGACCGCGGCACTGATGGCGGTCTTGAATCAGGAGGATATCATCGAGTGGAACCACCAGCTTGAAAAACCGGAGGGCCTGTTGGGCCAGTTCGCGGGCAACCACACCGGCATCGGCTGGTCGGGCACCACGCATACCTCGGACTCCACGCTGGTATCCGCCATCGGTCCGCAGGCGGAACGCTTCTCCGGCATTGTGCGCAACTCCGATGTTTTCGCCCACCTGGTGGACATGCTCGGCTGAGCCGCCCACCCCACTTGCCGGTTGCGGACCCGCGGGATCCATGGCACGTAAAAACCATGAGGGTGCTCGAGACGCATGCCGGGCTGGCGGAGGTGCTGCGGGAATTCGGCGGACGCCGCGTGCTGGTCCCCACCATGGGCGCACTGCACCACGGCCACCTCGAACTGATCCGCCACGCCCGCACGGCGGCAGGCCCGGATGGCACCACCATCGTCTCGATTTTCGTCAACCCAATCCAGTTCGACCGCCCGGCGGATCTCCGCGACTACCCGCGCCCGCTTGAAAGCGACCTCGAGAAATGCCTCGCCGCCGGAGTGAACGTGGTGTTCCTGCCGGATGCGGAGGCGATGTATCATCCGGACCGCTCAGTCACCGTCACCGAGTCGTCGCTGTCCCGCAGGCTCTGCGGCGCCGCAAGACCCGGTCATTTCGATGGCGTCTGCACCGTCGTGCTCAAGCTGTTCCACCTGACAGCCTGCGATGCCGCCGTCTTCGGCGAGAAGGATTTCCAACAACTCGCCATCATCCGCCGCATGGTTCGTGACCTCGATGTGCCGGTGGAAATCCTCGAGTGCCCGACCGTCCGCGAGCATGACGGCCTGGCGATGTCGTCGCGCAACGTCCGCCTGAGCACCCGGGAGCGCGCCGACGCGCCACGCATCCACCGCGCACTCACTGCGGCGGCCGGTCTCCGCTCCGCGCCCGAAATCATCGCCGCGGCCCGCGCGGAAATCGGCGCCTCGCCGCTGGCCCGCATCGATTATCTGGAACTGGTGGACGCGCAAACCCTCCAGCCGGTGGAGGATCTCGAACACCCGGCCATCCTCGCCGCCGCGGTTTTCTACGGCGGGGTGCGGCTCATCGACCACGTGCCGGTGGCCGCAGGCTGACGCGTCATTTCTCACGCACCGGCACGGCACGCGGCGGCTTCTCGATGAACCCGCCGTTGCCCGTGAGGTTCTGTTTAATGAGAAACCAGATCGCGATCGCCAGCAGCAGCGACAGGATCTTTGCGATCCAGTTGTTGGGCAGGTTCAGGTTCATTTGAGGTTTTGCCGGCGAAGAAGATGTCGGAAATCCTCTCGCGGAACTGTGGCTCGGTCAGGTTCTTCTGCAGCACGCCGTTCACACAAATCGAAATGCCGCCGGTCTCCTCGCTCACCACCACCGCCACCGCGTCGGTCCGCTCGGTCAGGCCGATCGCCGCCCGGTGCCGCAGCCCGGTCGAACGGTCCTGCATCTCGCGCTCGGTCACCGGAAACACACAGGCCGCGCCAGCCACCCGGTCCTCCGCAATGATCATCCCGCCATCGTGCAGCGGCGCCTTGGGATGGAACACCGCCAATGCCAGCTCCGGCGAAAACCTCGCGTCCAACACCACCCCGGTGTCGAGCTGCTCCTTGAGACTGACATCACGCTGGATGGCAAACAACGCACCCACACGTTTTTTCGAGAGGTTCAGAACCGCATCCGCGAAGCGCTCGAGGAAATCCAGACGCCGCCGGCCATACAGCGAGAACAGGCGGTTGCTGCCAAGACGCGCCAGTCCGGTGCGCAGCTCCGGCTGGAAAATCACAATCAGCGCAAAGGCAAGCACCGCCGCCGCACGGGTGATGATCCACTGGATCACCTCGAACTTGAAAATCGCCGACGCCAGCGTCAGGACGATCAGGATGGTCCCCAGGCCCACCAGGATCTGCGCGCCCCGGGTGGCCCGGAAGGCGCGGTAGATCTGATAGATGCAGGTGGCCAGGAGAAGGATCTCAATGCCGTCCCGCCAATGCTCGAGGAGGAAATCCCACATGACTCGGAAGTGCCTCCGAATCTACATGCCGGCGCCGGCGGATGACAACCCCGGAAAATCCACCTCCACGCCTCCCCAACCGCCAATCCGCCCGCGGCAGCCACTCCGCGACTTGCCAAGCCACCGCTCCCGGCTACCTTGCGCCAGCCATGACCGTGCCCGCCAGCCCCGATCCCGCCGGCCGCGATCCGCGGAAACTGCGCCGCACCGCGTGGATCCTCGTGGCGATCATGCTCTGCGGCGGGTTTCTCGTCCTCAGCGCGTATGAGACATGGGCCGCCAAACAGGCGGCGGACACCCGCCCGGCCATCGTCCACCGCATCCGCAAGGAACGCGACCTGCGCCTGCTCCGCCAGGACGGCCAGACCGCCGATCTCCACGACCTGCGCGGCAGGGTTTTCGCGGTAAACGTGCTAAGCCTGCGCGACCCGCAAGCCGCCGCGCGCAGCATGGCGGTGATGAAACGCATCTCCGGAAAGCTCGCCGGCGAGAGCGACTTCCACCTTGTCACCCTGGTCATCGACCCGCCGCCGGCCGCGGAACTGCGCGCCACACTCGACACCGCCGCGCGGGAACACCACATCACCCTGCCGCAGTGGTGGCTCGGCAGCAATGAACCGCGCACCCTGCACAAGTTCATCAAGAACGAACTCAAAGCTGCCGTTCACCCGAATCAATCCGGCGGCCGCTGGAACTACGATCCGGCCATCGTGCTGATCGACCGCGAAGGCCACATCCGCCGCGCCGTCGTCCCGCAAACCCGCAACGGCAAACCGGCCAAACCCCAGGTGATCGGCTTCGACTTCGACAAGGCCGCTGCCTGGGATGCCGACGGCTTGAAGTCGGGAACCAACCGCAGCAACGAGGCGGAACTGGAAATCCTGCTGGAAAAAACCATTGCCACCCTCCTGTCCGAAGCTCCCGGATTCCGATGACACGCAAAACCTCCCTTACGCTTTTCTACACCGGCGTCGCCGCCGTATCCGTGGCGATCCTCGCCATCGCTTTCCATCTCCGCTCGCGCCTGCCCCGGCCGGACATGACGCTCATCGTCGACTCCGGCCGCACCGCCGCAAACGAGTGGTTCGAAATCAAAAAGGACCTCGAGGCCGTCAACCAGGACGGCACCCGGGTGAAACTCTCCGACCTCCGCGGCAAGGTCTGGATCGCCGCCGAGTTCTTCGCAATCTGCCCGCATTGCGCCGTGCGCAACGGCGCGGAACTCCGCGGCATCTACGAGGAGTTCCGCAACCACCCGGATTTCCACGTCGTCTGCATCACCGTCGATCCGGAACACGACCAACAGGAAAAACTGGCCGACTACGCCTCAGCGCTCGGCGCAGAATCCTCAAATTGGTGGTTTCTCAACGCCGGCGACGCCAAAGCCACGCATGACTATCTTGAAAAGGAGCTCAAGTTCTTCGGCGTGCGCGAACGCACCGACCCTGCGGACATCGCGGCCAACGGGCGCTACGCCCACGACCTCGGATTCCTCCTCGTGGACCGCGGCTTCCGCGTGATCGGCAAATGGCCGCTGGCCGACGCCCGCTCGCCGGAGGCACTCCAGCGCGACCCGCAGCTCTATCAGAAACTCAGGGACGAACTCCACGCCCGCATCCGCTCCGAACTCGGGGAAACCACCCGGGACGACATCCAATGAACAACGAACGCACCCAGTGGCTCGCACGCCCGCCACGCGAGGACCTCTCGAAAAAACTCGGCATCGCCGCATGGATCGTGACCGCCGCGGTGCTCGCGCTGGTCGCCCTCATGCGCAAAGTCAAAATCCCGCTGCCGGAGGGCGCGGACCTT
>JBIJBN010000238.1:0-3498 GCA_044345175.1 Luteolibacter sp. | reverse complement strand
TAATGTCCGCCTTGATTTCGAGCAAGCCGTTTTCAATCCGGGAAAACTCGTCCTCGGTGAGCAGGCCGGCGTTTTTCTGGGCGCGGGCATGGGCGATCGATCCGGCGATGTCGTGCGGGAACAAGCGCCAGTCATGCGAGATGGACTCGCCGAACTGCTGGACCAGCGAGGAGGTGTCTTGGGCGAAGCGGCCTTTCCACATGGCGCATCCATTCAAGACGGACCGCCAAGGCATGGAAACGAGAAAATCATCCCGCATGGCGCATTCCCGGGGCTGAAGGGCGGCGGCGCCGGAACATCAAGCACCGATCGGGTGCCAGACGGTTTTCGCCTCGGTGAAATCCCGGATGGCGTAGGGAGAGTCGTGATCGCATGAGAACCAATCGGTGGACGGACTGAAAATCCTCACCCGCTTGACGCTTTCCGCCGCGCCCTGTTGGAGCGCGGTGGCGTCCGCCTGGTCCGCGACGGCCGCGAGGGCGCGGATGTGCTCATGGGTGGCGAAGGTGGCCAGCATGTCCTTGCGGTCGCCGGTAAGCAGGTTCACCACACCACCCGGCAGGTCGCTGGTGGCGAGCATCTCGCCTAACAGGATTGCCGGAAGCGGCGCCTTGCGTGAGGCCAGCGCGACCACCGTGTTGCCCGCTGCGATGGCGGGCAGGACCAGGGTGAGCAGACCTAACAGTGCCGCGTCTTCGGGGGCGAGGATGCCCACGATGCCGACCGGTTCGGTGACGGTGAAGTTGAAATGCGGCGTGGCCACGGGGTTCACGCTGCCGAGCACCTGTTCGTATTTGTCCGCCCATCCGGCGAAATGGACGATGCGGTCGGTTGCGGCACGGACTTCCTTCGCGCTGGAAACAGCCGCCATTTCATCGGCGCGGGCTTCAAGCATTTCGGCGAGTCGATAGAGAATCTGGGCCCGGTTGTAAGGCGTGCGTTTCACCCAGCCCGTGCCGGCCTTGGTGGCGGCCTCCACCGCGTTGCGCAGATCCTTCTTCGTGCACAGCGGGATGTTGCAGAGGAAGGCGCCCGCCGCGTCGTGGCGCGGCGCCACGCGACCGGACTCGGAGCGGATGAAGGCTCCGCCAACGTAACACTTGGGGGTTTTGGTGATCTTGAGCATGGATCTCATACAAGCTGTGCGTAGTCCAACAGTCCGTGTTTTCCGCCTTCGCGCCCGAAGCCGGATTCCTTATAGCCGCCGAAGGGGGATGAGGGATCGAATTTGTTATAAGTGTTCGCCCAGACCACTCCGGCCTTGAGGCGGGAGGCCATCATCAGGATCTTGGATCCCTTGTCGGTCCATACGCCCGCGCTCAACCCGTATCGCGTGTTGTTGGCTTTCTCGATGGCTTCCTCGGGCGTGCGGAATGTGAGGATCGAGAGCACCGGCCCGAAGATCTCCTCGCTGGCGATGCGGTGGCTCTGGGTGACGTTCGAGAAAATGCTCGGAGGGAAATAAAATCCCTTTTGCGGCAGCTTGCACGCGGGCTGGTGGAGTTCCGCGCCCTCGTTCACCCCGCACCGCACCAGCCGCCGGATTTTTGCGAGCTGTTCCTTCGAGTTGATCGCGCCGATGTCGGTGTTCTTGTCGAGCGGATCGCCCACGCGCAGCACGGCGATGCGGCGTTTGAGCCGGGCGAGGACTTCGTTGGCGACGCCCTCCTGCACCAACAGGCGCGAGCCCGCGCAGCAGACGTGGCCCTGGTTGAAGAAGATGCCGTTGACGATGCCCTCCACGGCCTGGTCGAGCGGTGCGTCATCAAACACGATGTTGGCCGCCTTGCCGCCGAGTTCGAGGGTGAGCTTCCTGCCGGTGCCGGCGAGGGCGCGCTGGATGGTTTTTCCCACCTCGGTCGAACCGGTGAAGGCGATCTTCGCGGCGAGCGGATGATTCACCACGGCGGCTCCCGTGTCGCCCGCGCCGGTGACGATGTTGACCACTCCGGGAGGCAGCCCGGCGTCGGTTAGAATCGAGGCGAACTTCATCGCCGTGACGGAGGTGGTTTCCGCGGGTTTGAGAACCACCGTGTTGCCCGCCGCCAGTGCGGGGGCGATCTTCCATGCAAGCATGAGCAGCGGGAAATTCCATGGGATCACCTGGCCGATCACGCCGAGCGGCACCAGCCTGCGGCCGGGCGCGACGTAGTCGAGTTTGTCCGCCCAGCCGGCATGATGGAAGAAATGCGCGGCGGCCATCGGCAGGTCGAAGTCGCGCGACTCGCGGATCGGCTTGCCGCCGTCGAGGGTTTCCGCCACCGCGAATTCCCGGGCGCGGTCCTGGAGCAGCCGCGCGATGCGGAAAAGATACTTGCCGCGCTCCACGCCGGGGAGCCTGCTCCAGACCTTGAAGGCCTTTGCCGCGGCCTGGTAGGCGGCATCGACGTCGGCGGAACCGGCGTGGGAGATTTCACTGAGTTTTTTACCGTCGCGCGGAGAGATGGTGTCGAAGCGCCTGTTGGATTTCGGCGCGACCATCCTGCCGCCGATGAACAGGCCGTAGCGCGATTCGATGTGCGCGGGTGCGGTCTCGGGTGCGGGGTCGAATTCCCAGAGATCACCGAAGAGCAGTTCGCGGGCGGACGGGCGGTGCGGGGATTTTTTCACAGGCGTGGAAAGAAGGTAGGAGCAATCCGCAATCGGCGATCCGTGGGTGGTGTTTATGATGTCCGGCGCGACAAGTCGAGATCCGGAAAGCGTCCGATGGATGATTTTGCAAACGATGGATCACTGCGGGATGAATCCCGAATGATGGTTTCAACCCGAAGTCTGCTTTGGACATCGGCACCGCCATGGTTCACAGCGGACAAGCGGATGCAAACGCATTTCCTTGTGTTTGGGCGGCGCGCGCCGCCACAGGCCGCCCGCCGTGGCCCGGCCCGCGGTCATTGGAAAGCATCCATCCATTCACCAGAGGTGTCTCATCTGCGCCTGACCCGGTGTTCCGGCAGTCCTTCCAGTGTGGAGAGATACACGCCCGAGGTCCCGTCGCGGAAGCGGATCAGCATCGCCAGCCTGCGCCCGACCATCGGATAGCGGCCGATTTCAAAACCGGAGACGTTTTTTCCATCGACCACGAAATCCGTGTCCGCCACGAAATACAGGCGTTTTTCCGCCGGGTCGTGCAGATACACCGCCTCATAGCCGCCGGGTCCGCGGGCGATGCACAAGACCCGCCCGTCCTCGACGGCGGGCCACTTGTTGAAACCGGTGAAACAACCGTTCTCCTCGCGGCCCGGGATCAGGGTGTTGGTATCCAATGGAGCGTGCCAGACTCCGTCCGGCGTGCGGACAAGCACGGACTGCCACGCGGTGCGCTCGTTGAATGGATCGTCATCGGAGTGGCCCGCAATGACGGCGACGATTCCACCGTGCACGACCGGGTTCGGCGCGGCGGTGAGCCGCCTGCCGCCGGAGTGCGGGATTTCCATGCCGAATGGCGCGAGGATTTCCAGCCGCCCGATGTCAAAGGGATCCGCCGTTTCACCGGCGGTG
>JBIJBN010000236.1:0-3504 GCA_044345175.1 Luteolibacter sp. | reverse complement strand
TGGCTGGGAATTGGGCTTCAGTGGGCCATGAGTCGGACTCGTTGGCCGTGGGTGCTGCTTTTTCCGCTGGTGGCCCTGCTGGGATATTGGCTGGCGGGCACTGCGGTTCCGGAGAGGGATGAGCGGCGGGATCCGGCGGCTACGCCGTTGGCGCGTGATCCGGGTGCCGAGCTGGCTCCGCGGATGCGGCGGGCAGTCCGTCCGGTGGCGTTGGCGGGTGATGTGGAGGCGCGGGAGCTTGGAGCATTGGAGGGCCAGCGGGTGTTGGTTTTCAAGAATGCCGCCGCGATGGAGGAATTTCTGGCCCGGGTTGGGAAGGGGGTTCGGGTTTTGGACCGGATCGACGCGCTGGGAGCGTTGCGTGTCGGGTTTGAGGATTTGGCGGACTTGCGTGCCTTGCTGGATGGCGGAGAGGAACTGTCGTTCGTGTTTCCGGTGGTCATTCCGCCGCTTCCGGAGGGAGGCGTGCAAGCGGGTGCGTTGCCGCTGGGCAGCCAACTGGCCGAGTGGCTGGGCATTGCGATGGACAACTCCGGCTGGGGTGCGGGCGTGCGTGTCGCCGTGCTTGACACCGGAGTGGCGGCACATCCTGCGTTTCAATCGACGGTCCGCGCGCTTGATCTGGTGGGGATGTCCGGGGATCCTGCCGCGCTCAACGGTCACGGCACTGCGGTGGCTTCGCTGATCATTGGCAACGGATCGCTCACCCCGGGTGTGGCACCGGGTGCGGAGATCCTCTCGGTGCGTGTGGCGGATGATTCCGGGCGATCGGACAGTTTTCTGCTGGCCCGGGGCATCATGGCCGCGGTGGATGCCGGAGCATCCTTGATCAACATTTCGATGGGTGGCAGCGGCCGGAGTGCGGTTTTGGAACAGGCGGTTGCCCATGCGCTGGAGCGCGGTGTCCTGATTTTTGCGGCCGCAGGCAACAATGGCAGCGGGCAAATCCATTATCCTGCCGCTTATGACGGCGTGATCGCAGTGGGTTCGGTCGATGCGAGAGGCAATCATCTGGAATTTTCCAACAACGGCCGCGCCCTGGATGTGTCTGCGCCCGGATATGCCATCAATGCGGCATGGCCCGGCGACAAGGTTGCCGCGGTTTCCGGAACTTCGTTCAGCACGCCGATCGTGGTGGGCACGGTGGCCGCGGTCATGTCCGGGGCGGGCACCGGCAAGCTCACGGCGGCGCAGGCGTGGCGCATGGTGGCGAGCCACCTCAACGACGGTGGTGAGGCCGGGGTGGATCCGTATTTAGGTGCTGGCATGCCTGACATTGGCCGGGTTCTCCGATCCGGAGTTCCTGGGGTTTACGATGCCGCGGTGGCCTCGCAGAGGTTGCTTGCGCCGGATGCCCTGAATCCATACGGGCAGATGGAGATCCTGGTTCAGAACCGCGGCACGGAAACATTGGTCAACACCACAGTGAGGGTCGCAAGCGGCGGCAACCGGACCACCGGCAACATCACCCGGCTCGCCCCCAATGCCTCGACCACCATCCGGGTTCCGGTCGGCCGGTCGCTCGCGGAAGGCTCCGGGATCAAGCTGGACTCGCAGGTTTTTCTCAGTGGTGGCCTCAGTGATGCGAAGCCATCCAATGACCGGAGAGTGGAAATTCTTGGATCAAGCTCCCGTTGAGCCTGTGGTTGGGCCGGTGAAAAGTGGGTGGCGGATATGCGCGGGTTGTAAGAGGATATGCGTAGCCGATGGGTTTTCCTGTGGCAGATTGCCTGTAGAATGAGGTATGTCCGGTCATTCGCCGGTGGGTCCGTATCACGATGGATTGGTTTCCGCCCAAGCCGGCCACGGCAAGCGGATGATCCGGTGCAACCGGTGGGATTCACGGATTCAATCACCCGGGTTGTCATTATTGAAATCCGAGCGGGGCATTTTCACTCATCGAGACATCCTCATTCCGGTGTGTGGACATGAAGACCCTCCGGATACCGAATGCCGCCATTGCTGTCTGCCGGTGCGTGTGGCGGACTCGGAGGCGGTGGATGTCCTGTGTCAGCGGCGGCCGCACCATCATGGTTCCCGCGAGCATCCCGGGCGCGGATTTTGTGGGCACATCCGAGTGCGCGAGCTGCCATGAGGAACTCGTTCGTGATTTCAGGACCGCGGATCACGCCATGCTCCAGGCCAAGGGTGGCAACTCCATCGACATGGGATGCGAGTCCTGCCACGGCCCGGGCAGCAAGCATGTCGGATCCGGTGGGGCTCCGGGCACGATCATCGATCCGGACAAATCCCCGGAATCCTGCTACCGGTGCCATTTGGACACCAAGGCCCAGTTCAACCTGCCCTACAGCCACCAGGTGTTGTCCGGCAAGATGACCTGCAGCGAGTGCCACGACCCGCACAAGGGATCTGCAAACAAGGGTGGCGGCACATCACTCGCACGCACCAACGACACCTGCACCGAATGCCACACCCAACAGCGCGGGCCCTTCGTGTTCCAGCATGAGGCCACCCGCGAGGGCTGCACCGCCTGTCACGCTCCGCATGGCTCGACCAACCAGAAGATGCTCACCGAGCGCAACTCGACGCTCTGCCTGAAATGCCACTTCCAAGACCAGACGGGTCCGCCCGTATCGGCGGCCAACCAACTGCGGATCGGCTCGAGCGCCCATGACATCAACCGCATGTCGCGCGGCACCTGCTGGACCGCGGGATGCCACGAGGGAGTCCATGGCTCCAACACAGACCGCCACCTCCGCTACTGACCCCCCGCTGCAATACCCCCCAACCCTCCGATGTCATGAACATCACGCTCAATGGCCGATTCCTGATCCGCCTGCTTTCCTTTGTTGCATATGCCGTGTGCCCGGTCACCGCGGAATCCGCCGGGCCTGCCGAAGCGGAGGAAACGCCGGAGGAATCCGTGAACTGGATCGAGTTGGGCGCCGGGGCCTTCGACGTCAGCGATGATGACGCCGCCTTTCGGCAGCGCTGGGGCAATCATGGGGATTTCTACGGTGGAATCGATTCGTTTCGCTTCGGCCAAACCGGTGATTCCGGGACATTCCTTGCCGAGGGGCATGCGTTGTTCGGCATGGAGGACCACAAGGTGGTGCTGGGATACACGATCGATGACGTCGGCTATCTGCGTGGTGGCTATCGTGGATACCGCACGTGGCATGACAGCTCCGGCGGCTATCTGCCTGATGTGGAAACAGGCTGGCGCGCGCTGGACGATGACGCGCTCGAACTCGACCGCGGCGAGCTTTGGTTCGAAGGCGGGCTGCGCATTCCCGACATTCCCGAGATCACGCTGGGATACTCCCGTCAATGGCGCGACGGGCAGAAGGACTCGACGATATGGGGGGATGTATATCCTGCCGGCCTGCGCCGCGGGATCATGCCTGCCATCATCGACATCGATGAAACCAGGGATCTCGTCACCCTCGACATCGCCCACACGCTCGGCAATACCGACCTCGCCATGCAGGCCCGCTACGAGGGGGTGCGCAATGATGACATCCGCGGAACCGTGCGGGGAAA
>JBIJBN010000235.1:0-3506 GCA_044345175.1 Luteolibacter sp. | reverse complement strand
AGGGCGCCGGTGCAGGTGAGCGTCAGTTCCCGGAACGCCTGGGTGAATCCGGACGGGTTCGGGACATCGACGCTGCCGTTGATCCATGACTTTTCGTTTTCATTGGAGAGATAAGTCAGTTGGAAGCGGGTGATCTTGAAACTGTATTGATACATTGTCAGATCACCGGAGAAGCTGTTCTCCTCCGCCACGTGGCGGCCTGAGACGCCGCTCGGGCGCACGTAGTATTTCGAGACATTCTCTTGGAGTGCGTACGGGTAATCGGAGGCCATGTCCGCGAGGAGCGAGGCCCCGGCCATGCCGCCTGCGGAGACGCTCATGGTGGCACCGGCATACCAGCCGGTGCCGATTTGGTATCCATTGGTGCCGGGGTAGACCGGGCTGGCGTGTGAGGATGGATTGTAGCCTGCAAGCAGCAGGCTGCCGGGTGAGAGGGCCGCCGCCTTGGTGGTGAACGGGCCGGGGGTGGCGGCAAACGGGTTGTCGGACTGATAGAGCTGGTTGCCGGGGGCGTGGAAGGCGGCGGCCTTTAAATCGTCGGTGCGGTGGGTCGTGCCGCCATCGCCGCGGATGCCCCAGCGCAGGCTGTGCGATGCGATGGTGGAGTCGGCATGGATGCCACCGTCCGCGGTGAAGCCGAATTTTCCGGACAGCGGGGTGAGGGTGACGCTGCGCACGGCACTTCCCGCCGGCGGGCCGCAGGCGTCGCCCTCGCAGGAACCGTCGTATCGAACAACCACAGGCGAGGCCCCGTCGAGAAGACTGCCGGGATCGATATCGCCCTCGGTGATCTTGATTTGTCCGGAGCCTGTCCATGCCACGGTGGTTTCCTTGGGGAAGTGGGTTTGAAACGAGCCGGCGGAAACATCGAGCTGGCCGGCGCGCATGCGTGCGCTGCCGTCTGCGGCGGCGACGAAGGAAAAGGTTCTGGGCGAGCTGATCTGTGCCTGGCGCAGGTATCCATCGTTGGTCAGGCGGAATTGCATGTTGGGTGTCGCGTGGTTTCCCGATGCCTGGTTCAAGTCGAGATCGTTGTATGCGCCGCTGTGGACCCATGAGGCCGCGCCGGTGGTGAATGAGATCAGTCCGGCCTGGGTGAGGCTGAACTGGCTCACCGTGTAGAGCATCGGCCTGGCCTCGTCGAAGATGCCCGCGGTGGCCGGGGTGGCCAGGGTGAGCGTGCCGCTGTGTTTGAAATCATTGGTGAGCGCGCGGGCACCCAGTGAGATCTTGGACGAATACCTGCCGGCGGCGGTGGCGGCATTGCCAGTGTAGCTGAGGCCCTGCGGCAGATGCACCACGGTGGTATCGGTGTCGGCTCCGGACTGATCGAGGTAAGCGTCCGGGTAGGTGACGAGCACGCCGCCGTAGGTGGCGCCGACCTCGCCGCTTGCCACCGCGATGTCGCGCGACCCCGATGTCACCACCGCGTCGCCATCGCTTTCGAGCCGCACGCCGAGATCCGCACCGGCGTCCACCGAGTAGTTCGGGAACCCGCTGATCGTCGCGGATGGCGGATTGATCGTCGTGTTGATGAAATTCACGCCGAGCGAGCCGGGTGCGGGGGTGTTGGTGAGCGAATCGAAGGTCGTGGTGATGCCGCTGAAAAACAACTGGCCGTTGAAATGCAGCAGGCGCTGGAGCGGGGCTTGCGGCGAGGTCCCGTTGTCGCGGTAGGTGGAGGTGGACGGGGTTTCCAGATGCTCGAATTTCACCGCGATGCGGAACGTGCGGTTGGCGGAATCGAGCTGGGCAACGGGGGAGAACGCAACCGGGCGGATGCCACTGACGAGGTGCGGGGTGTTCGGTGTGCCGGCATTGAATGCATTGCGAGTGAACGTCGTGGTGACAATGCCGCCGTTTTCCAGCGGCACCGCGTTGCCCAAATCATCGGTGACGATGGCGGTGAAGCGCACGGCGATGGACGCCGAAGAGCCGCCAAGGTCATAACGGGCGAGGGTGTAGGGAACCTCGACGCTGAACTGCTTGACGCTGCCGGTGCCGGACGACACCGCATGGGATTTGGTCCACGTCGGGGCCGCGCGCAGCCAGCCGCGCGCATTGCGGTTGGCCGTGTTTTCTGGCAGATCGGTGAAGTGGCACACGGTGAATCCGGTGCTGCTCACGGCAGCAGCCGCGGTGTCCTGCCAGAAAGAAAATGGCAAGCCGCCGATGATCCCGGAAAACAATACCTGAACCTTGTATTCCACGGTGTATTGTTGCCCGGCACCAAGATCGGTGGTCGGATCCAGCTGAACGGTGAAGTTCCTTGTGGTGCTTGCGCCGGCGGCCAGACTCACCGACTGGCTGTTGCTGTATGTGAACCCGATCGCCGCGGTGCCGCCGGAGTCGCGCAAAGTCGCCGAGATGCGGTAGCTGGTGGTCTGGCTCGAGGTTCCGGTGTTGTTGAATGACACGGTGGCACCGCCGCTGATGGTGTCCCGCGTGTATCCGGCATCCGTGTTGGCGGCATCCGAGTCGATCACGTAGAGTGGCGCGGTGGCGGTGCCTGTGGGGCTGGTGACGCTGCTGATGCCGGTTGTGATCCCCTGTGCCACAAGCTGTGGCATCAGGGCAAGCAGACACAGCAGGGTGAAAACCGGCCGCCACGCGGCCATCGGAAGGACGGAGGATTTCATGGTAGGAACCAATTCGGCATTTCAACCTGAAGCTGAAATCGTGCCTTGAAGTCAAGAAAAACCCCGGTTCCACGCCAATGACACCGGATGGAATATTACCCGACGATCCGGGGAGGTTGTCCGGTGTGGCGTGATCCGGGGAAATCCCGCCCGGATGGCGTGTGGATCAGCACCGGCGGGTCTGCCGCACCATGAATGTCGAGGGTGGCGGTGGCGTGGGGAAAAAGCGGGCCGCGCGGGCCGCGCGTC
Organism: Luteolibacter sp.; assembly: GCA_044345175.1. Classification (GTDB taxonomy): domain Bacteria; phylum Verrucomicrobiota; class Verrucomicrobiia; order Verrucomicrobiales; family Akkermansiaceae; genus Luteolibacter. The sequence continues at coordinate 618 of JBIJBN010000235.1, read as the reverse complement.
CCTACCGAAGTTTTCAGGCCGCCTGCGGCGGGGATTCGTCCACACCACGCCGCGCGTCCCTTGACTGCTTCGCTGTTAGTAGCACATCAAATTAACACTTGCCAGTCCGCATTAAAAATTATCATGTCATGTTCGTTATGAGTATCCAGGACTCCTTCAACGACAATGACGGTTTGCTCAATTCCATCGGGCACATGGCGGCGATCAACCAGCGCAACCAGCAGATTGCCCAGCAGAGGGCACACGCCGATGCCATCAGGAAGCAAACCGCCGAGATGGAGAAAGCCAACCGCATCGAGGCGGACCGGGCGCAGATCGAACGCCAGCGGCTGGCGATCGAACACCAACGGCTGGAGGCCGAGGAGGTGGAACGCAAGATGCAGCGCGAACAAGCCGAACAGGTGAAGCAACTCCGCAACCTGATGGCGGACAGCTTCGCCACGCTGGATCAATTGAGGAAAGTCCGACCACTTGCCTGAAGCTTCCCGAATTCATTTCCACATCCCTCCCCATGGACGACGCATTTCTCCGCACCGTTGCCTCCTTGCAGTCGAATCTCAAGCTGCTCGATTCCAATCAAGACGCGCTCAGCGACTTTCAGGACATGCAGGCGCTGCG
>JBIJBN010000234.1:0-3510 GCA_044345175.1 Luteolibacter sp. | reverse complement strand
GGTCTTCTCCCTTTTGTTCTACGGATCGATGGTGGTCGTTTACCATGCTTGGGGTTGGCTTCGGGAGCACCGGGAAACAATGGCCCAGAGGATCGCCCGCTCGCCGCTCGAGCCGCTGCTGCACGCGGCCATGGTGTTTCTTGTTCTGACAAATCCCGGTGCTCCGCGCGGATTCATCTATTTCCAGTTCTGACAGCGGCAGGAGCATGCGGCCCACCAAACGGTAGGGACGCGCGGCCTCGCGCGGCCGACTTTACCAAACGCCACCGCCACCTTCGTCAACCACAGCACTGCGAGCCGCCGGTCCCTGGCGGTTCATCAAATCACCGATCATGCGCATTCTGTTATCCTGCTACTATTTTTCACCCTACCGTGGCGGTGAGGCAGCGGTCGGATGGAAATATGCCACCGGCCTCGCGAAAATCGGTCATGATGTGACGGTTCTTTATGGCGACCTCGCGGCTGCCGAACCGATGAAGGCGGATCTGGACCGATTCACCGCGGAAAACAAGCTGCCGGAAAACCTCACAGCCATCCATGTGAGGGCCGGCCGAATGTCACGCATGATTCACAACCTGCATGCCAAGCCCGGATTGTTTTTTCTCTACTACCCCGCATACCGGCTCTGGCAGAAAGCGAACTTCCGCGAGGCGCAACGCCTCCATACAGCCAATCCGTTCGATCTCGCTCACCATGTCACCATCATCGGCTATCGTGAACCCGGCTATCTTTGGAAACTCGGCATCCCATTTTTCTGGGGACCCATCAACGGCGCGGCGATGATGCCTTGGGGCTTCATCCGCTCGTTCGGCTGGCGGGGACGCTATCAACATTGCGTCCGCAACGTCCTCAACTGGATCCAAATGCGCCTGCCAAGCCGCAGCCGGAAAGCCGCAATGGCGGCGGCCGGCATCTGGGCCGTCACCGAGGAGGACCGCCACATGGTGGAGAATGTCTGGGGACTCAAGGCGGACCTGATGATCGAAACCGGCGCCACGCCTTCGCCCGATGCACATATCAAACACCGCGAGACATCCGAGCCACTCCGCCTCGTCTGGTGCGGGATTTGCGAAGCCCGGAAATCCATGAACTTCATCATCGACGCCATGGCCGGACTGCCGAAGGACACGCCATGCCGGCTCGATGTGATCGGCGACGGCCCGGAGCGCGAACGCTGGCAGCGCGACGCGGCCGCCAAAGGACTCGCATCCATGATCCACTGGCATGGCCGAGTGCCACACGCCGATGCCCAACGGCTGATGGCCGATGGCCATGTGCTCGTGCACAGCTCGGTGAAAGAGGGCACACCCCATGTCGTCCTCGAAGCCCTGGCTGGCGGACTGCCGGTGATCTGTCACGATGCCTGCGGCATGGGGGTGGCGGTCGATGCCTCCTGCGGACTCAAGGTGCCGCTCAAGGACCCGCGCACCAGCATCTCGGGATTCAGGAACGCAATCGCCACCTTGTCGCACGATCCCGATCTACTCACCCGCTTGTCCGAAGGCGCGCAGCGTCGCGCACGGCAATTGTCATGGGACGGGAAAATCGAATCGATCGACCGTGGCTACCAGCGGATTTCACCACGAGTTCCATCCGGAAACCTCCGCCGCACGGCAGATCCATCCTGAGAAAATCCCGGAAAAAAACCGCTCCCCGCATGCTTTTTGTTCATCGGAACAATCCGCCGCCGGATTCATTTGTCCGCAGCTCAAGGCAAAGCTTGCGCAATTCATCCAAAAACGCAGTCTCCACACGACCGTCCGCATGAATGCATCGTCGCCAATCCCGGAAACGGAACGCCTGCCCCATGGGGCCACTCGGAAAGCACCCGAATTGTCACTGGCGATTCCTCTCTACAACGAGGAAAGCAACGTCCGTTCGGTCCTCGGGGATCTGCTTGCCGCTTTCGAACAAGAAGGTATCGAGATTGAGCTGGTTCCGGTGAACAACGGATCCACCGACCGTACCGCCGATGAAATCAAGCGGCTCGCAGATGCCGATCCTCGCATCCGCCCCGTCCACCTGATGCCGAATGCCGGCTACGGAGGCGGCATCCTGAGCGGACTGGCGGCCTGCACCGCGCCGGTGATCGGCTACACCTGGGGCGATGCCCAAATCTCCGCCGCAGACCACATCAGGGTTTACAGGACCATGATCCGCGAGGGCTACGACCTGTGCAAGGCAAGAAGGGTCGAACGCCACGACGGCGCGGTCCGCAAGTTCATCACCACATCCTACAATGCCGTGGTCTTCCCGATGCTCTTCGGCGTGACCTCCACGGACATCAACGGATGCCCGAAAATGTTCCGCCGCGAAAAACTCATGGCCCTCGATGTCAGGTCGCGCGACTGGTTCATCGACCCGGAAATCATGATCCGTGCCGGCGAGCTGAAGCTCAAGGTCGGCGAGGTCCCGGTGGTGTTCCATGCCCGCAGGCACGGGCGATCGAACGTCAAGTGGAAAACAGCACTCGAGTTCTGCATCAACTTGGCCTCATACCGCATCGCCAAAACCCTCGGACGGCGTTTCCGCGCCGAAGTCGAACCAATCTGCCCTCCTTCACCACAACATGAAACCCGATAACATGAAAGTAGTCATCCTGTGCGGCGGCATGGGAACCCGCCTGCGCGAGGAAACCGAATACCGTCCGAAACCCATGGTCGAAATCGGCGGAATGCCGATCCTCTGGCACATCATGAACATCTACGCCCATTACGGGTTCAAATCGTTCGTGCTCTGCCTTGGATACAAGGGACACAGCATCAAGGAATACTTCCTCAATTACCACTTCATGAACAATGATTTCACCGTCCGCCTCAAGTCGCGGGACGGCATCACCGTTCACAGCGACCACGCCCGCGAGGATTGGGATGTCACGCTGGTGGACACCGGGCAGGAAACCATGACCGGCGGACGCATCAAGCGCATCGAGCGGTATATCGACGGCGAGGATTTCATGATGACTTATGGCGACGGCCTGTCCAATGTGAACCTGCACGAGCTGATCGCGTTCCACGAACGCATGGGCCGCGTTGCGACCGTGACCGGGCTACACCCCGAATCGCGCTTCGGCATCCTCGAGGTGGACTCGGATTCCGGCGTCACCAACTTCAGCGAAAAACCGCAGATGGAAGGCATGATCAGCGGCGGCTTCTTTGTCTTCAACCGCCGCATCTTCGATTATCTCGACACGGAATGCGTGCTCGAACACGGACCCATGCGCAAGCTTGCCACGGACGGCCAGATGGCGGCATACCGCCACGACGGGTTTTGGAAATCAATGGACACCTACCGGGATTACACCGAGTTCAACCACATGTGGAAAACCGGTGAAACACCCTGGAAGGTCTGGTGACACCCGGGTCCCGCGCGCTGCAGTCCACATCCACCCGCGGAATCATGCGACAGGAATTGTCAGGAGTCCCGGTCCTCGTGACCGGCGCCACGGGATTCATCGGCTCCCACCTGGTGAGCCGCCTCATCGCGGAACAGGCGGAGGTGCATGTGGTC
>JBIJBN010000034.1:0-11679 GCA_044345175.1 Luteolibacter sp. | reverse complement strand
GATGGCGAGCGTGAATGAAATGCCCTTCACCCACCAGACCGAGACGCCGGCCATCAACAGCGCCGGCGCGACCAGCGCCTCGACGAAGGGTTCGCCGAGGAATCCGAGTGCCAGCGAGGAGATGGTGATGCCGAGCTGGTTGGCGGAGAGATAGCCATCCAGATTGCTGACCACGTGCATGGCGATCCGGATGCGTGAAGGGCGGGCGTTCTCGACGGTTTCCAGCTGGCTGGGCCGGACCTTGACGATCGCGAATTCGGAGGCGACGAAAAACGCGTTGAGCAACAGGAAGAAAATGATGCCGGCGATGTAGAGCAGCGATTTGCCCAACGATGGGAAGTCTCCCGGCGGTGTCGGGGAAACGGACGCGAGAATGTCCGGAAATTGCATCAGGGTCATCATGGCGGGGGGGATCAGAGTTTTTCGTAAACCCCTTGATCCCGGCGCTCAAGGATGGTGAAGCCGGCCTTTTTGGCATCGCTTACCGAGAGCGGCTTGGTGACCACCGGCGTGTGGATGCGCGAGACCACCTTCCTGACCGGGTGTTTGCACAACGGGCAGACCTGCAGGGGGGTGCGGTCCACCGGACGTCTGAGTTCGAATCCCCGCGCGCAGATGCGGCACGAGTGCCCGGGATCATCGGGGGCTTCGGAGACGTATTCGTAGATCGGCATGAGAAAGGCGCGGGTCGGGAAATTTCCGCCCCACGCCTGAAATGAGCGGATTGCGTGCCAGCTTACCAGCTCGACTTGGTGACGCCGGGGAGCATGCCCGCGGAGGCCAGCTCACGGAAGGTGATCCGGGAGAGGCGGAAGCGGCGCAGGAACGCACGGCGGCGGCCGGTGATCTCGCAGCGGTTGATGACACGCGTCGGGCTTGCGTTGCGCGGCAGCATCGAGAGGCCCACGTAGTCCTTCTCGGCCTTGAGCTTGGCGCGCAGCTCGGCGTATTTCTCAACGGTTTGCTGCTTGCGCTTGTTGCGGGCGATCCAACTTTTCTTAGCCATAATTCGGGGGCGCAGGTGATAAGGGTGCGGCGCGGATGCTTGCAAGGGTAAAATCACGATTCCGGCCAATTTCCGCCCGTCCGGGGTGAAAATCCCGGCCGCCGGGCCTCCCTCAGGGGCCGCCGGGCCTCACCGGAGCAGGTCTTCAAGCGCGGACTCAAGCGACGGGTGACGAAAGCGGAATCCGGCAGCCTCGAGCGCGGCGGGCAGGGCGCGCTGACCGGCCAGCAAGGCGCCGCCAAAGCCTCCAAGCGCCAGTTTCAGGGCGATGCCGGGCACAGGCAGCACGGCGGGCCGGTGCACGGCCGCGGCGAACTTGCGCGTGAAATCGCGGTTTCTCTCGGGCCGGGGAGCGGTGAAATTGACGGCGCCGCGCAAGTCATCCGAGATCACCGCCTCGACCAGCGCCGCGCGCAGGTCGTCGAGGTGGATCCATGGCATCCACTGGCGGCCGGAGCCCAGCCTGCCGCCGAGCCCTGTCCGGAAAATCCGCTGCAGCTTGACGAAGGCAGGTCCGCCGCGGCCCAGCACCACGCCGATCCGCGCGCAGACGACCCGCAGGCCGGCCGACTCCGCCTCCATCGCGGCGGCCTCCCATTCGGCACACAAGCCGGCGAGATAGCCATCGCCCGCGGCGGAGGATTCCGTGAGGACCTCGTCTCCCCGGTCACCATAAACACCCACCGCCGAAGCATTGACCAGAACCTTGGGCCTTTCGCCCGCCGGGAGGCCTCGGATTTGATCCACCCACATGCGGGTGAGTCCCACGCGACTCTCGTGAAACCGCCGCCTGTTCGCCACCGTCCAGCGTCGGTCAATCGGTTCACCGGCCAGATTGACCAACGCGTCATGGCCGGCAAGCGGCGTGTCGCCCGGCGTGTGCCAGCGATCCACACCGGGGATGTCACCCCCACCCGAGCGGCTGACGCCGGTGCAAGCCCAACCCCGGGCCGCGAACAACGGCGGCAGGCCGCGGCCAATGAAGCCGGTCACACCGGAAATCGCAACGCGCGGAGGCTGGTGCATGCCGCCAGCATGCGGCGGATCCGCCCGAGGTAAAACGGTTTTTGATCCAAGCACCCGCGCGGTTTCCACCTTTACTTTCAACCGCCGCGGAATTCAGATCGCCGGCGATGCTGAAACCCGGTGCATGGCTTCTCGCGCCGCTGCTTTTCCTGCCCGTGGAACAGGCTGCGGCGCAGGATCCATTCGATCCCGGCGTGCTGCCTCCGCCGCTGGACACCACGGTGCCGGTGCCGATGCCGGAGATGCTCCCCGCGGCAACCGCCTCGCTCACACCGGAGATGCCCGAGGCGCTCAAGATCAACAACCAGGGCGGACGGATCGAGGGCGATCCCGAGTCCGGCCTGCGCCTCGGCGGCCCCGTCAGGATCGAGGGCGACAACGGGTTGGAAATCTTCTCGGACACCGCCAACCTGGATTTGAAAGCCAAAACCGTGACCCTCACCGGCAATGTCACCGTCTATCAGGGCAACGTGATGCGGCGCGGCGACACGGCGGTTTATCATTACGAAACCCGGTATCTCGACAGCAGCGGCCTGCGCGCGTCGATGGACCCGGTGCTGCTTGAGGCCGGGAAATTCACCTCCACACAAGTGGACGGCAGGCAGGTGATGGTGGGGCAGGACGCCGGCATCACCACACATGACGCCGAGCGGCCCGGCTTCTGGATCCGCGCCCGCAAAACCACGGTGTATCCAGACGACAAGATCGTTTTCAACCACCTGAAACTCTACGCGGGCGAAACCCCCGTTTTCTGGCTGCCGTATCTCTCCCAGCCGCTGGATGCCGAACTGGGATATCATTACGAACCGGGCGCGCGCTCGAACTGGGGGCCCTACCTGCTCAACAGCTATGGCATCATGCTCGGCGGCGAAACCGACCCGCAGACCGGCGAGAACAAGGACGCATGGCTGCTCTCACGCTGGCATCTCGACCTGCGCGCCAGCCGCGGCATCGGCATGGGCGTGGACCTCAGCGACACGCGCGCGGCCCGCCGGCCGGACATGCCCGGACTCTCGTTGTATTATCTCAATGACATGGACCCCGCCGAGTCGCGCAACGGAGTGCCGCGGGGCGCCGTCGGTGAAAACCGCTACAAGGCCGAACTCAGGCACCGCGTCTCACCGGACCTCCCGGATGGGGCCGAATGGAATGTCGATGCCAACCTCACCATGCTCAGCGACCGCCATTTCCTCGAGGACTTCGAGATGGACCGCTACCACTACGATCCCGCACCGGACAACACGCTGGGGATCCACCGCCGCGACGACGCCTCGCTGCTCACGCTCTACGGGCGCTTCCGGGTGAATGATTTCTACCGGGCGGACACCCGTTACCCGGAGCTCTCCCACGATCGCGCGCGCGCGCCGTTTTTCGGCCTGCCGGTGCTGCACGAGGGAACCACCTCGCTCGGATACATCGGCGAACAGGCGGCAGACATCACCCGCAGCGCGATCATCGATCCGCTCTCCAGCCTCAGCGCGGGATCCGCGGAGGCAACCCGGTTGCTCGACCAGCTCGGCGGCTATGAACGCAGGCTGGCGGAACGCATGATCAACCTGCCGGCCGGCGACCCGCAACGCGAGGCCATCCGCACCCAGCTGCTCGACTCGGGCTACGGCCGCTTCCACACCTATCAGGAATGGTCGCTGCCGATGATGCTCGGCGGCTTCCTGAGCATCACCCCGGAAGCCGGCGCCGGATACACGCGCTACGGCGCGGTGGAGGGCCCGGAAAACGGCTCGGACGACATCCACCTGCACGTCGGCGTGGAAAGCTCGGTCAAGTTCTCCCGCAACCTGGGAGACATCCGCAACCGCTCCCTGGGACTTGACGGCCTGAAGCACGTCATCCAGCCCTACGGCACATGGTCGATCGTCTCGACCAATGATTTCACTGCGGGCGATCCGGGGGTGGACCGGCTCACGCCCACCACGCGGCCACGGCCGATCGACCCGATGCGGTTCACCGCGCTGGACCAGATGGACAGCTGGAACGTGCTGCGGCTCGGCACCCGCAACCGCTATCTCACCCGGCGCGACGGCGGCAGCCACGAATGGTTGTTTCTGGACAGCTATCTGGATGTGTTCATCGATGACCCCGAGGGCGACCGCGAGTTCTCCAATTTCTACAACGACGCGCGCTGGCAGCCGCTGCCGTGGCTCGGCGTGGGTGTGGAAACGCAGTTTCCGATCGCCGACAGCGGCTCGGGCTTCAATGAATTCGCCAGCTGGGTCCATTGGCAGCCCAGCGACCGTTTTGACATCAACCTGGGATACCGCTGGCTCAACGGCCACCCGGTGCTGGTGGACTCGAGCAACATCCACCTGCAAACATACATCCGCCTCAGCGAGAACTGGGGCATCGGCACACGCCACCAGATCGAGCTCGACGACAGCACTCTCGAAAGCCAGCAATACACCCTGCACCGGAATCTCGGCAACTGGGTGGCAGGCATGGGCATCAGCTCCCGCGACAACCGCTTCGAACAGGAATACGGCCTGGTTTTCAGCCTGACCCTCAGGGATTTCCCCTCGGTCTCCTTGCCATTCGAGCTCAACACGCAATAATCCCGCGCATGACGAACCATTCCACCCCCGGGCAACTGCTCGCCGCCCTGCGCTGGCGCTACGCCACCAAACAGTTCGATGCCACACGCGCGGTCCCTGCCGATGCATGGGACGCGCTCGAGGAATCGCTCGTGCTCGCACCGTCATCCTTCGGCCTCCAACCGTGGAAATTCCTCGTCGTGCGCGATCCCGCGGTGCGCGCGCGCCTGCAACCGGAATCATGGAACCAGCCGCAGGTCACCCAGGCCTCGCATTTCGTGGTGTTCGCCGCCCGCACCGACCTCACCGGAGACGACATCGACGCATGGATCACGCGCATGGCCGAAGTGCAGGAAAAAAGCACGGCCGACCTCGCCCCGCTCAAGGGCATGATCGCCGGATTCGCCGAGACGATGAGCCGTGAAGCGCGCCATGCATGGAACGTCCGCCAGGTTTACATCGCGCTCGGCCAGCTCATGACGTCGGCCGCGATGCTTGGCATCGACAGCTGCCCGATGGAAGGGATCAGCCCGGCGGCATACGACCGGATTCTCGGCCTGGAGGCATCGGGCCATGCGACCGCGGTGGCATGCGCGCTGGGCTACCGCGCGGCGGATGACAGATATGCCACCACCCCCAAGGCGCGCTTCGACCGCGCCGCCGTGATCCGGCACATCTGATGCGCCGGATCAGCGCATCGCGTGCTCGAGCAACAGGCTCTGCACCGCACAGTAGAACTGCGAGCGCAGAAAGGCATGGCGGCGGGCGCGCGGCAGCCCGGCGGCCTCCACCGTGACGGCCGTGCCGAAACCGTGCGCCTCCTCCAGCGCAAGACGCGCCTGGTTGAGCGAGCTATACCACGGCCGGGCGTCGCCACTCCTGATCCAGACCGATCCGGAGCCTCCGCCACATGCCAAGCGCGCTGCGGATACGGCCGCCTCCACGTGCGAAAGATCCGCATGAAACGCCTCATCCAGCCCGGGGATCACGAAATCACGCCAATCATCCGCCAGATCCGGATCATCAACCAGGTTTCCAAGCCGTCTCGCGAGACTCTCTCCGCAAGCGGCCGCATCGCGCGTGATTTGTTCTAACAGATTCCAATCGGCCCCGTCTTCGGCATCGATTCGCAGGCCCGGCTGCAAGGTGGGCATGATTTTCACGACGCTTTTTCGAGGGTGGATTTGAGTTGATGCGCCTGCAGCTGCTGCACGTAAAACTCCGCCTTCTCGCGCTGTCCGGACCAGACGACGGAGCGCCCGTGACGGTGGACCTGCATCATCAGCACCGACGCCCGTGACTCGTCATATCCGAAAACCCGCATCAGCACCAGCGTCACATAGCCCATCAGGTTCACCGGATCGTCATGCACGATCACATTCCACGGCACATCGGCGGCCGTGTGAGCGCGCGTTCGCGTGGCGGTGTCGGTATCGGCCATGGCTTGCACTCATGCTCCGGCGGGTGCGGGCGCCTCCACCCAGCGGCCGCGCTGGCGGATGAGGTCGATCAGCCGCGCGACCGCCTCGTCTTCCGGGATGTTGAATTCCACCGGTGTCTTGCCGACGTAGAGGTTGATCTTGCCCGGCGCGCCACCGACGTAGCCAAAATCGGCGTCCGCCATCTCACCCGGGCCGTTGACGATGCAGCCCATCACCGCGATGCGCACCCCCTTGAGGTGCCCGGTGGCCTCGCGGATCCTGCGGGTGGTGGTCTGCAGGTTGAACAGCGTGCGGCCGCAACTCGGGCAGGCGACGTAGTCGGTCTTGAAAATCCGCGCGCCCGCGGCCTGCAGGATGTTGTATGCCAGCCGCAGCGACTGCCCGGGAGCGGTCTCGCCACGGACCAGCACGGCGTCGCCGATGCCGTCGCAAAGCAGCGCGCCGATGCGGGTGGCGGCTGGAACCAGCGCGGAGAGGAAATCGGGATTCTCCCGCGGCGGATCAAGGGTGTCCTTGAGCAACACCGGGTGCCGCGCGTCGATCCGCGCGGCCAGCAGCCGGAAAGCCGGGATCACTTCCATGGCCGTGTGGTCCGCGACGGTGACCAAGCACGGCTCGGCGCGCGCATTGACCGCGGCGACCGCGGCGGCGTCCCCCGGATCGATTTCCAGCACGCCGGACTTCTCGAGGATGACCTCCGGCCTGAAGTCGCCCATCGATGGGATCTTGTGCGCCAGCGCGTTCCAGCGGTCCTGTGTGGTGAAGACGCGCACCGTGTTGTCACCGCCCACGCCGTGCCCCATGACGGTGACGGCCGCACTACGACGTCTCTCGTAACAAAAGGGATCATAAGGTGTGGCGGCCGCGCCGGCCTGCGGCCGCGCCTCCACCCCGATGCTGCCTCCGAACTGCTCCACCAGCGCCCTTGCCACCGGGATTTCGTGCACCGAGTCCTCGGTCAGCGAGACCCGGATGGTGTCGCCGATGCCATCGGCCAGCAGCGAGCCGATCCCGATGGCGCTCTTAATCCGGCCGTCCTCGCCATCGCCCGCCTCGGTCACTCCGAGGTGGATCGGATAGTTCCAGTCCGGACCCTCGGCATCGAGGCGCGCGACCAGCAGCCGGTATGCCTGGATCATCACCTTCGGGTTGCTGGCCTTCATCGAGAACACCAGCGCGTGGTAGTCGTTCTCACGGGCGATGCGGGCGAACTCGAGCGCGCTCTCGACCATACCGAGCGGTGTGTCGCCATAGCGGTTCATGATCCGGTCCGAGAGCGAGCCGTGATTCGTGCCGATGCGCATGGCGCGGCCGAGATCCCTGCACAGCCTGACCAACGGGGTGAATTCCCCACGTATGCGCGCGAGTTCCTCCTCATACTGCGCGTCGCTGTATTCGCGGATCTCGAACTTCTTCTTGTCGGCGTAGTTTCCCGGATTGACGCGGATTTTCTCCACCCACCGCGCCGCCACCAGCGCGGCGTCCGGCTTGAAGTGGATGTCGGCCACCAGCGGCACATTGCAGCCTGCGGCGCGGACCTCGCGGGCGATGTTTTCCAGATTGGCGGCATACACGCGGGTCTGCGCGGTGATGCGCACGATCTCGCAGCCGGCCGCGGCCAGGGCGAGCACCTCGTCCACGCAGGCCCGGGTGTCGCGGGTATCGGAGGTGATCATCGACTGCACGCGGACCGGGTTGTCGCCGCCGATGCCGACATTTCCGACCATCACCTCGCGGGTCGGGCGGCGGAGGTGCCGGAGCGGAACCGGGCAACCATTCATCGGAGATTGGGAATGCATCGTCGTGCCTGTGATACACGAGATGCGGCGGTCCCGCAATGGCATGATGCGGGCAGCCGGGCGGGGCCATTGACACCCGCATGGCCGCCGCCCATTATCCGGCCCATGATGTCCGCCATGCCGTCGCCCGAGCGGAGCTTCCGCGCCCCGGCATGGGCGGTGGCCTGCTGGTTTCTCGGATTGATGGCATTCACGCAACTGTTGGTGGCGGGCATGGCGCTCGCCACACGCATGGAAGAGGCGCGCGTGGTGCGGGTGGTGGAAAAACCGGTGCCCACGCCGGTCATCGTGCGTGTGCCCGCGCCGGCAACAGCACCAGCCTCGCCGCCGCCGCCCGCGCCAGTGCCCCGGCCGCTGGAAACGCCCGCGGCCGAACCTTCGCCGCTGAAAGTGCCGGGAATCGCCAATCCGCGGTCGGAGCGCATGGTCAACGAGGCGCGCGCGGCGCGTGTGGCCGGCGACATGATGCTGGCAATCGTCAAACTCGAGGAGGCGCTGGCGGCCTCGCCGGATGATCCGGGCGTGATCTACGAGCTCGGTCTGGTGCATGAACAGATGGGGGTGTATGACACCGCCTCGGGATACTACGAAAAAGTCTTCCAGATGGGCATCCAGCAGGCCGGCGCGCTCTACGAAAAGGTCGCCGCGAAACTTCGCGACGGCTTTGAAACGCCGGATGCGATGCGCGGCAAACTCTCGCTCGGCAGGGTGCGCATCTTCAACAACCCGGAGCATGCGGATGGCCAGCGCGTGATCCTCACCATCCCGGTGCAAAAAGCGCCGGAGGAGGAAATCGATCTGGCGGAACTGGCGGTCTCGGTGACTTTTTTCAACCGCACGGCCAAGGGCGGAATCGTGCAACTCGAGGACAAATCATGGGTGACCGAGCAATGGATGACGCAGCCGTTCGACTGGGCCGCCGGCGAGGAGATCCTGCGCATGACCTACACCATCCCGCGGCAGGACACCCGCACCGAACACCTGTTCGGCAGCCGCACGTATTACGGGCAGGTGGTTTCACTCACCTACAAGGGCGAGGTGCTCGCCGTGCAGGCATGGCCGAGCGATCTGGCGGCACGCGCCCCGCAGCCGCCCGCACATGCGGCGGGCGACCTGCTGCCACCGGAATTCCAGGACACCATGCCCATGGATTTCGATCCCGAGCTCGGGGTGCTTCCGCCACCCTTGCCCGAATGATATCAATCCCATGAATCACTCCGAGCCAGAGGACCGCACGGAAGGCGATTACCGTTTCATGGAATTGCTCGGGGAGGATGACCTGAGCCGGACGTGGCTTGCCGAGCAGGTATCCGTCTCGCGCACGGTGCTGGTGGTGGAGCTCCGGCCGGAGCGGATGGCGCGGCGCGGGGATTTTCTGGCGGATGTGCGGGCGAAAGCCGCGGTGGATCATCCGTTGATCGGCCCGGTGTATGAGGCGGTGGCCGGTGAGACCCGCTGTTTTTACGTGTGCGAAAAACTGCATGGAGCCACGCTGCAGGACCATCTGGAGGCGGGTGAATCACTCGAGCCGCTGCGTCTGGCGGAGCTGTTGCGCAAAGTCTCCGAAGCCCAGCTCCACCACGAGAGCGCAGGCCATGCCACCCTGCCGCTGGAGCCCGGACACATCCACCTGGACGGGCATGCCGTGGTGCGCCTGCGGAATCTCGCGGTCTCCGGTTCACGCGACGCATTCCGCTCGTTGGATGACATCATCCGCCTCGGCCGGGCCCTGCCGCCGCTGGTGGCGGAAGCGCGGCCCGGTGCCACACGCATGCTCACATTGTTTTCATGGATGCGTGGCGAGGGCCTCGAAGCACCGCTCGACTGGCAACAGATCGGCGGGACCTGCGCGCAAATCGAACAGCAGCTCGACTCCCCGCTGCCTGCAAGCACCGTGCATCTCACAACGGCTCGAAACCCGCATGGCGCACGCCGCCGCTTGCTGGCGCTGGCGGCCACCGCGGCCTTGGCGGCTCTGGCGGCTCTGGCCATGTTGATGCGGCAGCGGGCCGCGGATGACAGCTCCCCCGCTGCATTGCCGCAGGTCATCACGATTCCAGCCGGCTCACACCCGGCGCCCGATGGTGGCGAATGCGTGCTGCCCGCATTCCGGATCTCCACACACGAAGTCACCATCGCCGGATACGCCGAATTCCTCGACACCCTTGAGGCACTTGCCGCAAACGGGCTTGAACGCACATTCGACCACAAGGAACAACCCGCGGAGAAGACCTCGCACGTGCCGGACGATTGGGACGCCATGTTCAAGGCCGCAAGGACGCGCGGCCGCTGGAATGACCAGCGGGTCACCTTGCAACACCCGGTGGCCGGCATCGACTGGTGGGACGCCGCCGCATACGCGGAATGGAAAAAAGCACGGCTGCCCAGCCAGGAGGAATGGTTCGCCGCACTGCGGCATGGTGGCGCGCCGGCAGAGGAAATTCCCACGGGCGGCTGGGAACCGGTCACGGCGCGGATGACGGACCGCACGGCTTCCGGACTGCTGGGCATGGCGGGCTCCGTCTGTGAATGGACAAGCGTGCCCGCCACCAATCCAAACAACCCGCTGGGTGGCCGCCATTGGGTGCTGGCAGGCGGATCATATCTCAAACCCGGCAGCACCGCGGTGACACGCGAATGGACGGCCGACCGCTCGCTGCGCCGCGCGGATCTGGGTTTCCGTCTGGTTTTCGACGCGGAGTGACGCACCTGCGCGCGCATCGCCACCCGTCCGGCTGTGGCTGTTAGAATTCCGCGGAAAATCCGCACGGCAGCGAAAGGCCGCGTGTCACCTCATGGCCCGGCCGGTTTCCGCTTTGCGCTTTCCATCCCCGCCGTCCGCCACCAACCTGCGGCATGAAGTCGCGATTGATTCTGGCGCTGCTGGTCGCGCTGGCCTCCGCCACGGGCGTGGCGTGGTGGATGCACGGCAAGGCGGCGCCGGAATGGGGCGACGAGGCGCATGCGCTGACCGCGGAGATCGTGGCATACGGCCCGCGGCCGCCCGGATCACAAGCTTTGGACAGCGTGCGCGCACGGGTGCGCGGCGAATTGGAAAAATCCGGCTGGGTCACCACCGGCCAGCGGTTCGAACGCACGACCCCCATCGGCAATGTGGTTTTTGAAAACGTGCGCGCGCGATTTCCGAACGGCCCCGGAGATCCGTGGAGCCGCCCGGTCAAGGGACTTCTCTGCGCCCACATCGACTCGAAACATTACCAGGACCGCCATTTTCTCGGCGCGGATGACGCCGCCTCCGCATGCGCCGCCATCGTCGTGATCGCCCGCCATCTGGCGCGGGAAAAACCGGAGCAGGCGGCCGGCCTGGAACTGGTTTTCTTCGATGGTGAAGAAGCGTTCGCAGAGAACATCACCCCGCAGGACGGGCTCTACGGCAGCCGCCATTATGCCGGGCTGTGGCGCGCGCGCGCGGACAAGCCGGCGTTCGGAATCGTGCTCGACATGATCGGCCACGAAAACCTCTCGATCCGCCTGCCCAGCGACACTCCCGGTGACTTGAAACACGCGGTGCTCGGGGCCGCCGCGGCCGAGGGCGCGGCACACCACTTCGGCATGGCCGCCGGGCCAATCATCGACGACCATGTGCCGCTGAATTTCGCGGGGATCCCGACGGTGGACATCATCGGGGATTTCACGCGCAGCGGCTGGTGGCACACGCCGGGAGACAACATGAAAATCATCTCCGCCGGTTCACTCGACATCTCGATCCGGGTGACGCTGCGGGTGCTCGATGGGCGCCTCGGCCGGTGACGGTGGCACGGGCGCTCCCACACCCGCGGCACCGGCAAGGCCGCGCCAATACTCGAGCCGCTCGGCAATGCGCTTCTCCATGCCCTGAT
>JBIJBN010000233.1:0-3525 GCA_044345175.1 Luteolibacter sp. | reverse complement strand
GAACGACGCGAAATTTCCGGCCGCACCGTCTTCCGCCAGTTTCTGCGCCCGCTCGAACCCAAAACCTCCCTGCCCGCATTCCAACTGGTTTATTTCGATCCCGATGCCAGGGAATACCGCACCGCCTTGTCGGAGCCGATCCCTCTGAAGATCACACCCGCCATGCCGCAAACCCCACCGGTCGCGGCACCACCGCAAGCGGCCGCCAAACCCGTCGAACGCATGACCGACATCCTCGGCCTGCTGGAACCCGCCAGCCTTACGCTGCCCGCCACGCCGCACCTGCCCGCATGGTCATGGCATGCCTTGGCAACCATGGCGGCACTCGCTTTGGCCGCCAAGGCGCTCTGGATGCGTTACGCACATCTCATCGTGACAAATCCCGCCAAACGCGAATTGAAATCCGGGCTGAAGCAGCTGGTGGATTTGGAAAAATCCGGCGATGACGTCGCATTCCTCCTTGCCGCCGGACGTTTCATCGAGAGCCGGTCCTTTCCTTCACTGCCTCCGGAGGCCGCCGGGATCCTTGCCGAGCGCGACAACCGTTGCTTCCGCCGGGCCGGGGATGACGCGCCGCCACTCGGACCGGAAAGACGCGCGGCGCTGCTCCGTGTGCTGCGCACCATGACAAACAGCATCTTCGCAATGTGGATCGCCGCAACCATCACCGGCAGGGCAAATGCCAATGACGCCGCGGCGCGCGAGGCATACCATGCCGCGCGCTATGATGAGGCCATCACCTTGTGGCTTGCCGCCGCGGACTACGCCTCACTCTCGCCCGATGTGCTCTATCACATTGGAAACGCATGCTACCGCGCGGGATCGCCGGGACACGCCGCGCTTTATTACCGCCGGGCCTTGTCACGCGATCCGTCCCATCAGGAATCCCGCCAAAACCTGCGCTTCATCGAGCGCAAATACGGCGCCATCACCATCCAGCGCCCGGAATTCCAATACGCGCTGGCACGCGTCCCGCTCGCCATGTGGAAAAATCTGGTGTGGGCCGGCCTGTGGCTCGCCGCCCTCTCGTTGTTGGTGTTTCCCGCAAGCTGCCCCCGCGCCCGGATCCGTGTCGCCGCATTCGCGACTCTGGTCATCGCGCCTCTGCTCGCGGCCAGCGGCGCGCTCGGCTGGCATTACTTTCCCGATGACGCGGAATTCGCACCCCAATCAAGGCAGGCGGTGATCCTCGGCACGGATACCGTGCTTCACTCGGAAGCCTCGCGCACATCACCGGAAGTGATCGACGCGCCGCCCGGCTCGTTGTGCGAGGTGATCCGCGAGTCCGGCCGCTGGGCCTATGTCGCATTCGCCACCCGGACCCGCGGATGGGTGCCCATCGAGGAGATCGGGCACGTCGAGCCCTCCACCACCCCCACTCCACCCCGGATCCGCAAACCCAAGGCCGACGGAAAAAGCGCGCGCATCCGGCCAAAGGAAATGTGGACAGTCCGCCGCGCAATGATATCCTGAACATGTCGCAAATCCCCATGAACGCCATGGTCCTCACCAGGTTCCTGTCCCTTGGCTTGATGAGTTCCGCGCTGGTTTGTTGTGCCACCATCAGGGAAACCACCGCCGCCACCAAGGACACGGCGGCCAAACTCACCTCCCGCTCCGGACTCGCAGACCTCGCCGACACCACCATCACCCGATGGCTTCCCGGCGACCGCGTCAAAGTGGTGGAGGTGCGTGAAAAGGACCTCAAGGAGCTACCCACCGGCAAGGAAAAGGCGATTGCCCACCGCAAAAGCGGGGTGTTCCGGATCTTCGGAGGACCGGTGGATTTCAAGGAACCCGCGCTGCCCGTGCCGGGCGCGGAACTCGATGGCAGCCTGCTGCCGCCACTCATGCCGTAAGAAGCCCCCCCGGCACGCGGTCATTCACGGCTTGATCATCCGGATTCCACCCGCATCATGCACGCGATGATTCGATTGTCCCTCACCCGCATTGCCGCGCATGCCGTTTTCGCGGCTCTGGCAACTTCCTGTGGCGGCAGCCCGCCACCCCGCCCCATCCCGAGGGACGAACCATACAGGCAGCCGGTCAGCCGCATTCCGGAAGCCCGACCCGTGCGCACCGCAGTCATCCCGCGCACACCACCGCCGCCAGTCACCGGCGAGAGCGCCATCGTCGTGGATTACCAAAGCGGCCGCGTCCTTTACGCCAAGAATGCCGACCTGCCGCGCGCCGTGGCCAGCACCCAGAAAATCATCACCGCACTCTGCGTGCTGGATGCCGGAAACATCGACAAACCCGTCACCATCACCGCGTGCGACTCGGCCTGCGAGCCCACCAAACTCGGAATCAAGCCGGGTGAGGTTTACACGCGCCGGGAACTGCTCAAGGTGCTGATGGTCAAAAGCGCGAATGATGTCGGCCGGGCGCTCGCGCGCGACGTGGCGGGCAGCCAGGAGGGTTTCGCGGAGATGATGAACCGCAAGGCCGCCATGCTCGGCATGCGCAACTCGAATTTCCTCAATCCCCACGGACTCACCGAGCCGGGCCAGTATTCCACCGCGCGCGACATGGCGATCGCCGGCCGCACCGCATACCGCAGCCCGCTGATGCGCTCTTATTCCTCCACCAAGGCGTTCACCTTCCGCTACAACAGCGGCCGCACCCGCCTGCTGGAAAACACCAACAAGGTGCTCAAGACCCTGCCCTACTGCGATGGCATGAAAACCGGCACCACCAACGCTTCCGGCCGCTGCCTTGTGTCCACCGGCAGCCTCAACGGCCGCGCGGTGATCGTGGTGGTCCTCAAATCCACCTCACAGGAAATCTGGAACGACTCGAGCAAGCTGCTGCGCTGGGCGCTCGAGCAGCCTGCCGGCGGCGCCTGATCCCCACGCGCCATGCACGGCCCCGCGGAGGAACTCCGGAAACTCGCATCGGAGGGCTTGCTGCGCTCGCTCCAACCGCTCGAATCGGCCGCAGGCCCGCGCATCACACGCGGCGGCCGCATGCTCTGGAACTTTGCCTCGAACGATTACCTCGGCCTGGCCAGGCACCCGGTGGTGGAGGCCGCGCTGATCGACGGCGTCGCCCGCTATGGCGCGGGTGCGGCCGCCTCACGGCTCGTCTGCGGCACGCTGCCACCCCACCGGTTGCTGGAGGAATCACTTGCCGATGCCAAACAAACCGCCGCCGCCCTGGTTTTCCCCGCAGGCTTCGCCACCGCACTGGGTGTGATACCGGCGGTGGTCGGCAAGCGGGATCATGTGCTGCTGGACAAACTCAGCCATGCCTGCCTCGTGGATGCCGCGCGGCTCTCCGGCGCGACGCTCCGTGTTTTCCCCCACAACGACCTGCGGAAACTCGAACGCCTGCTTGCCTCCATCCGCGCAAAAGACACCAACGGCCGCATCCTCGTCGTCACCGAGTCGGTCTTCAGCATGGATGGCGACCTCTGCCCGCTGAGCGCGATGGTCGCCCTCGCGGAGTCGCACGACGCGATGCTGCTGCTTGATGAGGCACATGGCTTCGGCGTGCTCGGCGAACACGGGATGGGCCTCGCGGAAC
>JBIJBN010000033.1:0-11704 GCA_044345175.1 Luteolibacter sp. | reverse complement strand
CATCACCGCCAGCGAGTTCCATGCCATGCCCTTGTCTTTCACCACCAGCTGGTTTTCCCCGGATTTCTCCGCTTCCAGTTCGTTGATGCCATAGATCAACTGGAACGGCCCGGCCTGGCGCACCTGCCGGATGGTGTCGATGTTTTCCTGCCATGTCCCCCATGTGCCGTCCGCGGCGCGCAGGATCCTTCCGGTCAGCGCGGATTCCGGCCACATCACCCAGTCGGGCCAGCTCAAGCGGATCGCACCATCGCCGCCGCCACCCACCGCCTCCCTCAGCCGCTCCGCATCCCTGTCGGCCAGCGCATCCAGCGCTTCGAGCGTCTCCTCCTCATAGGCCATGTGCACATCGATCGGTTCCCACAACACCCGCGCCGCTTCCTGAGGGATGTTGATCTGCACCAGCAGCGCCTTCAGCCGCACCGTCCCGCCGTGCCCCTCCGTGGCCATCCTCACGATGCCATAACACATCACCAGACCCACCACCGCGGCCGCCACCGCAAAGTCGACCCGCATCCGCCGCACCCCGTCGCGCGCGCTCCACATCATGCGCCGCGCGACCTGCACCATCACCGTTTGGAAAAACACCAGTAGCATCGACAACCCGGCCACACCGAACAAGTCCGCCGCCTGCGCGATCACCGGTGTTTCATGAAACGCCACACCGAGGCCATTCCAGCCGAAGCCGGTGAACAACCAGCCGCGCAGCCATTCCAGTCCCGCCCAAACCGCGCCATGGCAAAAGGCCAACCGCAGGCTGCGCGCGCACCCGGACCAACCCGCGCGCTCTGTTCCGCTCCACGGATTGCCGAGCGTCGCCGCAAACGCGCCGAACCCCCCCCAGAACAATCCCAGATAAACCGGCAGCACCACCACACCCAGCGGCGAGACGATCCCCAGCCACGAAAACTGGATTGAGAATGAAACCGTGCCGGCCAACCAGCCGAGCAGAAACCCGCGCCGCCCGCGCCGCGCGCCTTGCGGCGACCACACCGCCGCCAGCAATGGCACCAGGCAGACCCACGCCATCGCCGACATCCGGAACGGCGGAAACAAGCCGGCCGTCATCACCCCGGCGGCCACGGCCCCGGCGATCCCGATCCAACATGCGCGCCTGCCCATGCGCCGAGCATCCATCGCATCACGGGCCCGGTCCACTGCGAAAGCGCATCTCCCGGGCGGGTGCGCGCGCCGCTTGCCCGTGGTTGACCCCACCGGAGGCGGTTGCTAGCCTGCGCGGCCCGTCATGAGCGATTCCTCCGCCACTTACAAAGACACGCTGTTGCTGCCGCAGACGACCTTTCCCATGCGCGGAGACCTGGTGCAAAACGAACCCAAGCGCCTCGCGAACTGGGAAACCCAAGGCCTTTACCGGAACATCCTCGCCCGCCGCCGCGCCCAAAACGCCCCGGAGTTCATCCTCCACGACGGCCCGCCCTTCGCCAATGGCGATGTCCACATGGGCACCGCACTCAACAAAGTGCTCAAGGACCTGGTGGTGAAATCCAAAACCATGGCCGGCTACACCGCGCCCTTCATCCCCGGCTGGGACTGCCACGGCCTGCCGATCGAGTTCAAGGTGGTCAGGGAAACCTCCGGGCTCGAACCCGCGGAAATCCGCCGCCGCTGCGCGGACTTCGCCAACCGGTTCATCGACATCCAGCGCAACTCGTTCCGCCGCCTCGGCGTCTTCGGTGATTGGGAAAACCCCTACCTCACCATGAATCCGGCCTACGAGGCCGACATCCTCCGCGTCTTCGCCAGGCTCGTCGAAAACGGCTGCGTCTATCAGAGCAAGAAACCCGTCCAGTGGTCCTACGGCGCGCAAACCGCACTCGCCGAAGCGGAGGTGGAATACAAGGAAAAGGAAAGCCCCGCCATCTTCGTGAAGTTCCCGCTCTCAATGAGCGCGGGCGTCCCGCCTGCTCTTGAAAACGCCTCGATCCCGATCTGGACCACCACTCCTTGGACACTCCCTGCCAACCTCGGCCTCGCCGTGCATCCGGAGTTCACCTACGTGGTCGGCCGATTCTCCAACGAAATCGCCGGCCGCACCGAAACCCTCGTCCTCGTCCGCGAACTCGTCACAGCCTTCACGCACAAAACCGGTTTCGCCCCCGCCGAAAATCTAACCGAAATCAAGGGCCGCGACCTCGAAGGACTCGAAGCCCGACACCCGTTCCTGCCGCGCGCCTCGAAAGTCATCCTCGCGAACTTCGTCACCACCGAGACCGGCACCGGCATCGTCCACATCGCCCCGGGCCACGGCGCGGACGACTACGCCGCCGGCCAGCAGAACGGCCTGGGCGTGCTCTCGCCCGTCGATGATGAGGGGAAATTCACCGGCGAATGCGGCGTGCCGGATCTTACCGGCAGGCATGTCTTCCAATCCAACGACCGCATCATCGAAATGCTCGCCGAAAGCGGCCATCTGCTGGGCCGTGAGGTTTACAGGCATTCCTACCCGCACTGCTGGCGCTCGAAAACGCCGATCATCTTCCGCGCGGTCGAACAGTTCTTCATCTCGCTCGAAACCCTGCGTGGCGAGGCACTGCGCGAAATCGACAAGGTCGAGTGGCTTCCCGCATGGGGCCGCAACCGCATCCATGGCACCGTCGAGGCGCGCCCGGACTGGTGCATCTCGCGCCAGCGCACCTGGGGTGTCCCGCTGCCGGTCTTCTTCGACCCCGAAGGCAAGGCCATCCTCTCGCCGGATCTCGCCCTGAAAGTCGCCGAGCTGGTGGAAACCGAAGGCACCAACTTCTGGTTCGAACACAGCGATGCCGAAATCGCCGCCCGCCTGGGCCTGCCCGCCGGCGTCAAGAAATGCCGCGACACGCTCGACGTCTGGATCGACTCCGGTTGCTCGCACGCCGCGGTGCTCGACAAACACCCGGAACTCCACGCGCCCTGCGATCTCTATCTTGAAGCCACCGACCAACACCGCGGCTGGTTCCAAAGCTCGCTCATGCTCTCCGTGGCCTTCCGCGGCACCGCCCCCTACAAGACCGTGATGACCCACGGCTTCGTGGTCGACAAGGACAAGAAGAAACTCTCGAAGTCCGAGGCCGAGAAGGCCGGCAAGCCGATCGACGCCGCGCATTATTACGACAAATACGGCGCCGACATCGTGCGCCTCTGGGTGTCATCCGTCGACTGGCAGAACGAGGTGCCCTTCGGCGAGGATCTTTTCAAACAAGTCGCCGAGCCCTACCGCCGCATCCGCAACACCCTGCGCATCCTGTTGGGAAACCTTGATGGCTTCGATCCCTCTACATCCTCAATCTCCAATCTCCAATCTCCAATCCCCCTCTTGGACCGCTGGATCCTCGAACGCCTCCACGCGGTCGTCACCGAATGCCGCGCGGCCTACGATGCCTATGAGTTCCGCAAGGTGTTCATCGCCCTCAACAACTTCTGCACCCACGACCTCAGCGCCACCTACATCGACGCGCTCAAGGACCGGATGTATTGCGATGCCGCGGATTCCCCGCGCCGCATCGCCTCGCAGTCCGCCATGCGGGAGATTTTCCTCGCGCTTTCCAAGCTGCTCGCACCGATCCTCGTGTTCACCGCCGACGAGGCATGGGAACACGCGCCCTTCACCACCGGCAGCGTGCACGAGCAGGACTTCCCCACGCCCGATCCCGCCTTCGCCCCGGGCGAGGCCACCCGCACCGCCACCCGCCTCTTCGAAATCAAATACGCCATCCAGACCGCCATCGAAGACCGTGTGCAGGCCAAGGAGTTCAGCCGCAACAACGAGGCTGAAGTCAACCTGATCGTGCCCGAAGCCGACGCCTCGCTGCTGCCTTTGCTCAACGACCGTGACTTCGCCACCGAGTTCTTCATCATCGCGGGACTCCACGCGCAGGCAGGCGCGGCGCTCCACGCCACCGCCCGCAAGACCGGCCATCCGCTCTGCCCGCGCTGCCGCAGGCACGAACCACTGCTCATCAGCGGCCTCTGCCAACGCTGCGATGGCGTGTGCAACGGCAGCCTGTGACCGCCGCCGGCCTTTCGTCACTGGAGTTTCCCGATCATGACCCTTCCCCGCCTCCTTCTTTTCCTCACCCTTCCGCTCTACGTGCTCGACCAGATCACCAAGTTCTGGACGATTGCCACGTTCCCGCCGCCATGGCACGCCCCGGGCGCGAACATCGCGGTGGTTGAAAACGTTTTCCACCTCATCCGCGTCCACAACCAGGGTGTGGCCTTCGGCTTCGGCAACGGCACCGCATGGGCGCCGGTCGTTTTCCTCATCGTGCCGCTCGTCGCGCTCATCCTGTTGCGCGTCTTCTGGAAAAAAGGACTCTTCAACCACCCGCTTTCCATGCTCGCCGTGGCGCTGCTGCTGTGCGGGATCTTCGGCAACCTCACCGACCGCCTCATCCAGGGGTTCCTGTTGGAGGACTTCAAGGACGCCACATTCTGGCAACGCCTGTCCGAGGGCTACGTGGTGGATTTCATCGCGGTGAAACTCCCGCTTTACGACAAGCTCGTGCCATCGAGCGGCGGCTGGTGGCCGGCGTTCAATGTGGCGGATTCCTGCATCTGCATCGCCGCCGCACTGTTGTTCATCGGCGGCCTGCGCGAGGAGGCGGCCGGGAAATCCTGACCGGTCATGCCGCATGCGGCCAGTCACCCACCAAATGTGGCGTGGTTTTCATGTTGACGCCACTACCGGTGTGGTTAATCTCGCATCCGTCGGTCCTCAACAACCCACATGCGTTGCGTCCAATGCGGTTCCCTCAAAGACAAGGTTCTGGATTCCAGATCATCCAAGGATGGCACGACCGTCCGCCGCAGGCGGGAATGTCTGGGTTGCGGATACCGCTACACGACCTACGAACAGATCGAGCGCACCGAGCTGCGCGTGGTAAAGCGCGACGGCACGCGCGAGGCGCTCAACCGCGAGAAACTGATGAGCGGACTGGTCAAGGCCTGCGAGAAGCGCCCGGTGCCGATGGACCGCCTGGACCGCGCGGTGGAGGAGATTCTAACCGAACTGCACAAGGACCACCTCAGCGAGGTGCCTTCCTCGGTGATCGGCGCGAAGGTGATGGACAAGCTCCACCAGATCGACCCCGTGGCCTATGTCCGCTACGTGTCGGTTTACCGGCAGTTCGAGGATGTGAACGAGTTCATCCAGGAAATCCAGTCGCTTTCCCGCCGTGCGGCGCGAGACCCCTTCCAGCGCCGCCTGTTCAGGGAGTAAGCCCGTCCGTCCGTCCGCCACTCAACCCTTGACCCACACCCCGCAGCACCCGTGATCGCCCTCATCGGCAACCGCCCCGCGCTCCAGATCGGCCGCCATCAGGTGATTGATTACGACACCGAATGGCTGGATTCCGCACTGCATCGCGCGGCGCGTGCCGCGGAGCGCGAGGATTTCCCGTTTGTGGCGGACATCCGCAGCGGCATCGTCCAGTATCTGGAAACCAAGTGCCCGCTCAAGCTGCTGCCGCTCGACCAGCTGTATGACCGGATGCGCCGCATGCTCGTCAAGATCGGCTGCGGCATGATCGCGGAGAAACTCGTGCCGCTCGCGCCACCGGTCACCGTCTCGCTGGCGCGCGCCGCCACGGAGGCCGGCAATGGCTTCGAGCTGGCATTCTTTGAAATGTTGCGCGCCGAACTGGCGGACCTCCGCGGTGCCGGAGTCGAGGAGATCCGCTTCACCGGCTTGCGCGAGAGTGCGATGCTGCTGCGCGGCGCGGACAAGTGGAACAGGCATTGCCAGGCGCTCCTCGCCGAGATCGAGGCGTTCCTGCGCACATGGGAGCACGATGCCACCGGCCACGTCGCACAGCTCCAGGACGCGCACGCCGCCTGATCCCACGCGGCCTCACCGGCCGAACGCCGCCGCAAGCGATGCAAGATCCGCCGGCGCGGCGCGGTCCGCGGTGAGGATGGCCGCTTTCTGCAGCGAGATGATTTCCGCAATCCCTTTGCGCGAGAGCTCAAGCATCGCACTCATCTCGTCCGCCGAGAAAACCGCCTCTTCGCCGCTGCCCTGGACTTCGACGAAATCCAGCGTCTCGGTCATGACCACGTTGAAGTCGACCGAGGCGTCCTTGTCCTCGGGATAATTCAAATCCAGCACCGGATGGCCCTGATAGACACCGGCCGAGACGGCGGCGACGAGCTTGCGGATCGGAAAATCCTTCAGCCTGCCTTCGGCGAAGAGCTTGTTGAAGGCGATCGCCATCGCCACGCACCCGCCGGTGATGGAGGCCGTGCGCGTGCCTCCATCCGCCTGCAACACGTCACAATCGATCCACACCGTGCGCTGGCCGATCTTTTTCAAATCCACCACTGCCCGCAGCGCGCGGCCGATCAGGCGCTGGATCTCGGATGAGCGGGCATCGATTTTGCCGCGCGCGATGTCGCGCTGTTTCCGATCGAGCGTCGAGTAGGGCAGCATGGAATACTCCGCGGTGAGCCAGCCGCCCTCCACCTTCTGCGCCCGCATCCAGCGCGGCACATCCTCCTCGATCGTCGCCGAGCAGATCACGCGGGTGTCGCCGAAGGCCACCAACACCGAGCCGGTGGCGTGCGCCGCCACATTGGGAATGAAGGAAACCGGGCGGAGTTGATCGGGCTGGCGGCCGTCGGGGCGGGTCATGAGCGGAGTCAATGCCAGCACAGGTTCCGCCGCAAGCACCGATCAGACACCCGTCATCCCGCGGATGACCTCCCACACGCGCCCGGGATCCAGCTCGTTCTGGCAGCGCAGGTCGAGCGGGCACTTCGCCAGCATGCAGGGCGCGCATTCGACATGCCGCCGCAGCACCGCATGCCTGCGGCCAAGCGGACGTTTCCATTGCGGATCGTTCGGCCCGAAAAGCGTGATGCAGACCGCCCCCGCATGCGACGCCAGATGCGGCACCGAGCCATCCGCGGCGATGACCCAGCGGTGTGCGGCCAGCTGCGGCAGGGCATCACCGAGGCTTGCCGTTTCCAAAAAACCGGCATCGACACCCGCCGCGCCGGCCAGCGCCATGGCAGGGCCCGTCTTGCGCCCGCCCGCACCGGCGACAGTCAGGCGCATGCCGGCTTGCGCAAGTTTGCGGGCGATTCCCAGCCAGTGTTCCAGCGGCCATTCGTGACTTGTGCCGAAGTCCGATTCCGGAGCCAGCAGCACGGTGTTGGCTTCCGCCACCACACCGATCTCCGCCGGCGCGAACCATTCCGGCTGGTCGGCCGTCACACCCATCTTTCGGGCCATCGAAAGATAATACACCACCCGGTGGTCGGCCGGGTTTTCCGCGATCGTGAGCGGATGTGTCAGCCGCCTTGCAAGTTTTCCTCCCGCGGGTCCCATGCGCTGTCCGACTCCGGCCTGTTTCACCGCATCCGCCACCATGCCGGCCTCCCACACCCATGCGGCGCGCCACTTTCCGGCCAAGCGTTGCGCCAGCTCGCGCGTTTTGCGCGGGCGCTCGATGCGGGCCAGCCCGGGCAGCGACTGCCAAAACCCCATTTGCTCCGGCACGCACACCACCCCGACCTTCAGGCCCGCCGCCATCAGCGCCCGCAGCGCCGGCACACAGAAACACGCTTCGTCCCAGCGCTCCGGCGCCGCCACCAGCATGTCTCCCTCCTGATCCGTCATGCCATTCACCCTAACCAACAACAAACCGCGCGGAAACCGCAAAAAGCCACCCTCATTCCGCCTCCCACTCCGGCACTTCCAAACGGAATTCCGGAATCCGCGTGAGAATCCACCCGCCCGACGCCTCGCCGAAAAACGCGCCCGACGCCACGGCGCTCCGCGCCACCACATGATAGCTGTTGTAGGAGAAATGCCCACCGGGCTCAATCACCGGCGTCTGTCCCACCACGCCCCCGCCTTCCATCACCGTCACTTCCCCATCGTCCTCGCGCACCACCCACTTGCGGCCGCGGATGGTCACCGGCACCGGCGAGTCATTGTGAATCGACAGGTAATAGACAAACGCATGCGGCTTGTCCGCCGGCGACTCGAGGCCGCGCATGTAAACGACATCATCCACCCGCACTCGCAGTCCTTCATGCTCACGGATTGCCGCTGCCATCAGCCCCATCCTCTTTCCGGCCCACACCCCTGCCAAGCCCAATCCCCGCTCCCTTTCACCACACACCATTTCATGGAAACCATCGCTCCGATCACCAAGGCTGCGGGCAACGGGAAGCAGGGGGGGGACGACTGCAGGGATGCCGCGGATCCGGAGGAGAGGTGATCCGGGGCGTGCTGGAGGGTTGTCAGCGCGGGTGGATGGGATACTTAAAGGTCATGATTCCGCCGCCACCCGTTGTGCTGACCATTGCCGGTTCCGATTGTTCCGCCGGGGCGGGCATCCAGGCCGACCTCAAGACCTTCGGATATTTCAAGGTGCATGGGTTGACCGCGGTGACCTGTGTGGTTTCGGAAACCGCGAACATCGTGCGCGCGGTGCATCCCGTGCCGGTGGAGGTGCTGGCCGATCAAGTCTCGCTGTTGCTGGATTCGTTTCCGGTGGCGGTGGTGAAGACCGGCATGTTGTTTTCGGCCGCGCATGTCCGTGCGGTGGCCTCCATCCTCAGCCGGCATCCGGGTCTGCCGCTGGTGGTGGATCCGGTGATGATCGCGTCGACCGGCGATCCCTTGTTGGAACCGGATGCGGTGGAAGCCTACCGCGGGTTATTGTTCCCGCTTGCGCGGCTGATCACGCCGAATCTGCCGGAAGCCGTCGCGCTGACGGGCGCAAGCATCCACAACGAGGCGGAGCTTGAGTCGGCCGCGCTCGACTTGTCGGCACGGCACGGCACGGCGGTGTTGCTCAAGGGGGGGCATTTGCACGGCCCGGACTGTCTGGACCTGCTGGTGGATGGCGGGCGTGTTTACCGTTTCAGCGCGCCAAGGATCCCGGTGGCGGCCGCGCACGGCACTGGCTGCACCCTCTCCGCGGCGATCAGCGCGGCCTTGGCAGCAACGCCGGACCTGCCGGCGGCCGTGGCGGCGGCGAAACATTACCTGGGCGAGACATTGCGCCATGCCTATGAGTTCGCCTCGCCCTCGGGCATCCGCGTGCATGCCCTCAACCAAGCGACCTGCCTGCCGCAAAACGGGACGTGACATCATGTGCCGGACCTGCAAGTTTTCCCGGGTTTTCCACAAACCCGCCCGCACTTCCGCATGTTTGATCCCCTGCAAACCATTGGTCACCGATTCCTGAACGCGACGCTGCAAGCCGGCGATGGCCGGCCTGGGGCGCTGCCGCCACTTTCACGGCGCGGGTTCATGCTGCTCGCCACCACATTGAGCAGCTGCTCGGCCGCCGCACCGCTCCAATCCAGCAGCCCCACGGCAAGCTCATCCGTCAAGACAACCCACAACCCGGGATACCGCACCCCGGCGGTCCAAGGCTCGCTGCCGCGCAATCCGGACATGGCATTCAGCTCGGATTTCCCGCGTGGCGCGGGCGTCACCTTCACCCGCGTGCCGGTTTCCGGAAATTACATCGCGCTCACCTTCGACGACGGCCCCCATCCGCAGAACACCCCGCGGCTGCTCGACATCCTGCGCGCCCGCAACGTCAAGGCGACGTTCTATGTGATCGGCCGCAGCGTGGACCTCTATCCCCAGATCGTCCGCCGCACCGCCGCCGAGGGCCACGAACTTGGCAACCACTCCCAAACCCACCGCCTGCTCAGCAAGCTCGGCGATTCCGAACTGCGCTCCGAGATGATCCGCTGCCGCGACGCGGTGATGCGCGCTTCCGGCGCACGCATGCGCACCATGCGCCCGCCCTATGGCGGCCTGCTCCAACGCCAGCGCCAACTCGTCCACACCGAGTTCGGCTACCCCACCATCCTCTGGTCGGTCGACCCCCTCGATTGGAAACGCCCCGGCCCTTCGGTCGTCACCTCCCGCATCCTCACGGGAACCCAGGCCGGCGGCATCGTGCTCGCCCACGACCTGCACGCGCAAACCGTCGATGCCATGCCCGCCACCATCGACGGCCTGCTGCGCCGCGGATTCAAATTCGTCACCGTTTCCCAACTGCTGGCGATGAAAACCGAAGCGGCAAGCGCACAGGCGGCAGTCACCCCTCCCATCGATTGAGCAGTCCCAAGGCCGTGAGCGATTGCATATCCGGCGGGCCGTATCTGGCAACGCGCGACCGCCTCGCCCGCCTCTGCCACGAAATCCTCGCCCTCGCCGGAGATACCGGCACCGACCTCAGCCCCATCATCACGGCCGCAGGCGTCGAACAGGAACTCCGCAAACCCTTCACCTTCATCGCCTGCGGAGAGGTGAACTCCGGCAAATCCAGCCTCATCAACACCTTCTGCCGCACTCCTCTCTGCCCCACCGGCAACCTGCCCGCCACCCCGCGCATCACCCGCTATCGCTACGCGAAATCCCCCCGCGATACCCTTATAGGACCACACCTCCAAGATTCATACCGTCCGATCGGTTTTTTAAATGATTTCATCTGGATCGACACACCCGGGACGAACGTGATGGACGCCGGCCAGCAGGCCTTGCTGCTGGAATTGGCGGGGGAGGCGGACTGGGTGTTGGGGGTGTTGGCGGCGACGAATCCGTGGGCGGCGGCGACATGGGAAATGATGAGTCGGCTGCCGGTTGCGGTGTTGGACCGGTCGGTATTGGTCTTGCAGCAGGCGGACAGGTGTGGGGCAGGTGATGTGGAGGTGATTTGCGGGCATGTGTTGGATTTGGCGCGCAAGCGGTTGGGCAGGGAGCTGCCGGTGTTTCCGGTATCCGCGAAGTTGGCTGGATTGGATGGGGGTGGTCCCGAGGGCGGGATGCGGGCTCTGGAGGAGAGGATGGGCAGGGTGGTGTGTGGATCGGCCGGGCGCATGGCATTGTTGGATGATTGGCGGCGGCAGGCTGCCGCCGGATTGCGGCAGGTGGAGGATGGGATTGACCATTTGAACCGCGAATTGGAGCGGGACGAGCGGTTTGTGCGCGGGATCGGGCGTGAGATTGAGGAGGCGCGCGCGGGTTTTGTGGCGCGGTTGCCGCATCATCTG
This sequence comes from Luteolibacter sp., assembly GCA_044345175.1. Classification (GTDB taxonomy): domain Bacteria; phylum Verrucomicrobiota; class Verrucomicrobiia; order Verrucomicrobiales; family Akkermansiaceae; genus Luteolibacter. The sequence goes on along the minus strand of JBIJBN010000033.1, from coordinate 679 downwards.
GAGAATGTGGCGTCGGTATTCCGCGCGGAGGCGCTTGCGGTGAGCCGGATGTTGCATTGGCGTCTTGGTGCATGGGTCTCGATGCTGCGTTTGTTCCGCGGCGACCGCACCGGTCATTTGATGGAGGAAACCTTCATCGGCAGGCTCAGGCGGAGTGTCGAGGAAGTCGCCGTCAAGGACGGAGACGAAGTGGTCGCGGCCTGTGCGGAACACTGGCGGGAACTCGGCGGACGCATTCCGGACGGACTGGCCGCGCACATGGCATCCGCATCCGCCATGGATGGGACGCTTGCCCGGGCGCGCGGGCGATTCATCGCCTCCCTGGGGCAAGCGGCCGGCGAGGGCATCGGCAGCCTGAGGGTGCGCACGCGGCTGGACAGGCAACTGCGCGCGCGCAACGCATCGCTGCGTGCCTTCATGATCACAACGCTGCTGCTGGTCACACTTGGCGGGATCTGCGGCGCGTTCGGCCTGGCATGGCCGGCCATCGGCCTGTGCGGGCTGGCCCTGGTATTTCTTGCGGGCGGGATAGTAGTGGCATGGCTGACCCGGAGCAGGGTGGTCACGGATTTCCGGGAAAATCTGTTAGATGCCTGCGGCACTTTCGCGAACACGCTGCATGGGGATTACGAGGACGCGTTGCGCGCGGTTTTTCATGAGTATGCCGCGACGCTGGGTG